>JANOJK010000560.1:0-4087 GCA_031408165.1 Acidobacteriota bacterium
TCCCGGCCGCTCGGTCAGACTGAACAACTCGTCGCGCCACGGCGATCGCAGCCACTGAAAATCAATCGGCAGTTGCGCGCCGTCGAAGTTCTCGCGGGCCGGTAGATGTGCCGCGGTCTGCGCGGCAACGCGAGGCGCTTCAGTTTCCACCGACGGAAGACCATCGCCGGCGACGGTCCGGAGCCATCCGTCCTCTCCCCAGACCATCTTCTGAATCGCTGTCTCCCGTCCGAGCGTGCACCTGCCGCGGTTGGACAGCGGCCGGCCGCACAAGTACACCATGTACGTGCTGCCGTCGGGCGTGTCGACGAGATCCGCGTGGCCGGCACGCTGCAGCACGAGGTCCGGTCGATGACGCGCGCTCAAGACGTGCCCGTCGGGATGCAACTCGTACGGGCCCTCGATCGTCCGTGCCCGCGCCATGGTCACCGCGTGAGCCCAGCCGGTACCTCCCTCCGCTGTGATCAAATGGTAGTACCCGCCGCGCTTGTACAGGTGCGGACCTTCGGTCAAACCGAGGGGCGTCCCTGAGAAGATGACCCGCCGTTCCCCGACCAGCCGCTGCTCCGTGGGCGAGAACTCCTGAATGACGATGCCAGCGAAACGGTTATGGCCGGGACGGTGATCCCACAGCATGTTCAGCAAATACTTCTTCCTGTCGTCGTCGTGGAAGACTGACGGATCAAAACCGCTGCTGTTGAGATGGACGGGATCGGACCAGTCGCCGTCGATGTCGGTGCTCGTAACCAGGTAGTTGTGGAAATCGCGGAGGGATGCACCGGACGCGCCGGCGATAGTCGTCCGGCCGTATCGCTTCACGTCCGTGTAGACCAGGTAGAAGCGGCCGTCCGCGTAGGTGAGATCCGGCGCCCAGACGCCGCACGAGTCGGGATCGCCGAGCATGTTCAGCTGGCTCGCCCGTCTGAGCGGACGGGTGAGGAGGCGCCAGTTCACCAGATCGCGCGAGTGGTGGATCTGCACGCCCGGAAACCACTCGAACGTCGAGGTCGCGATGAAATAGTCGTCGCCGACGCGGACGATGGACGGATCCGGGTTGAAGCCGCGAAGGATCGGATTGCGAATGACGGTGCTCATGACGTTCGGGCGGCGAGCGGTTCGCGGACGACCGTCCACAGAATCACCGCGCCGATCAGATCGAGCACGCCCAGGCAAATGAAGAAGGGCGTGTAGCCGACGGCCGCGACGAGCGCGCCGATGATCAGCGAGAACACCAGCACCCCGCCATTGCCGCAGGTGCCGGCCAGGCCCGCCACGGTGGCGACCTCATTTCGCTTGAACAGATCGGACGCCATCGTGATCACCGTCACCGAGAGAGTCTGGTGCGCGAAGCCGCCCAGGCACAAGAGCGCGATCGCCGTGTACGGGTTGTCGACGAACCCGACGAAGGCCATACCCATCATCAGCACGGCGCCGACCGTGAAGGCGCCGCGTCGCGCGTTGATCAGGCTGAGTCCCGCGTGCTTCTGCAGCCACAGGCTCACGACACCGCCGAACATCGAGCCGAGGTCGGCGGCCAGAAACGGCATCCAGGCGAAGAGGGCGATCTGCTTCAGATCGAAGTGCCGCACGGAGATCAAGTACAGCGGCATCCAGAACGTCAGCGTGCCCCAGGTCGGGTCGGCGAGAAATCGCGGCAAGGCGATGCCCCAGAAATTCCGCTGGCGCAGGATGCGTCCGATCGACGGCCGGGTGCCGTCTCCTTTCAAATGCTGCTCCTGCCCGGAGACGATGTAGTCGCGTTCGGCCGCGGAGAGCTTCGGATGCCGATCGGGCGAGTCGTAGAGGGCCAGCCACAGCCCCACCCACACCAGGCCGATGAGGCCGGTCATGACGAACGCCGCCTGCCAGTTGTAGGTGAGAATCGCCCACACGACGAGCGGCGGCGCCAGCATGGAGCCAGCCGACGCGCCGAGGTTGAACAGGCCGCCGGCGAGACCACGCTCTTTGGCGGGAAACCACTCCGCTGTCGCCTTCATCCCGGCGGGGTTGGCGCAGCCTTCGGCGAAGCCGAGCAGCCCGCGCAGGACCGCGAACGCGGGCCAGCTGTGCGCCAGGCCGTGTGCCATGCTGACGATCGACCACGCGATCGCGAACATCGCGAACCCAAGCCTCAGCCCGACGACGTCGAGGATGTATCCGCAGATCGGCTGCAGCATGATCGCGCCCTGGAACGTGCCGACAATCCACGAGTACTGCTGCGTGGTGATGTGCAGGTCCTGGAGGATGGTGGGCGCGGCGACGCCGAGCGTGCTTCGTGTGAGGTAGTTGATGATCGAACCGATCATCAACAGCGTCATCATCCGCCAGCGCAGCGATGTCATGTACTGGCCCTGACGGCCAGTTCGCCGAGACCTGCCACGATCGGAACGGCGAGAACACACGCCGCGGCTACGGCAATACCGGAGTTGCGGGACGTGAGAGACGTTGTTCTGAGCATGAGCATGAGCGTTGAAGATTCTCTCATCACTTTGGGACCTCCACACACGGGCGGAAATCGGCCGACTGAGCTGGGGCCAGTTCCGTGTGCTGCCTGAATCGGTCATCGCCTTCGTACATCGAGGCGAGCCCGCGATGCATCCGATGGCTGCAGGGGTAGAACCACCGGTCGATGGACAACCGGTGTCGTTCGGCGATGTCCATCACGGCTTCGTCAGTGGGAGTGTTGCCGGGCCTGCAGCGGCGGGGTGCGCGACCCGGAAGGCGCCGGTTTTCCGGCACATCGTGACGGAATTCCGGCGGGTCGGCGCTCGCCGCGCCACTCTGTCAGCCGGGAACCGCTCTTTGGTTTGAGAAGTCAGGCCGCCGGTTGTTCGGCCGCGGCCCCTTCTGACGATCAAGTCAGCTCGCGAACGTATAGGCACCGGCTCCATCTCCAGCGTGAGCATTCCCCAGGGTCGAGCGTCAGGACTACCTCATGGAGAGCTCAGCAGCAGGATGTGTTCGGCATGGTCGCGGCCTTCGTCCGCGCTTGATCCTCGGCAACCAGGGGCGCGATTGGACCGAGCGCGCGGTGTGATGATGCCTCGGGCCCTCGAGCACACATCAGACCTCAAGGAGTCGTCACCGAAAGTTCCTTCGGTCGTGTACTGCAGCGCACCCGTCCTGCGGCAGTGGCCGCCTTCCGCGCGATGCAGCGTCCGCCGTACGACGGCGCCACGCGCGCCGCCGGTATGCCGGCACGGCAGCCTCCGGTCGTACCGACGGAGGCTGAAGGCTCACCCTGTTCGACCATCACTCAGAATTATTCAACAGCCTGGTCATGGTCCTCCAAACGTCCGAGCAGATTCTACGTTGGCCTTCCGGAATGACTACACGAGATCGACCGACGTACCGTTCTGCGCGAACTTCCGGCGATTAGTCCTCCTGCAAATCCGTGTAAGAAGTTCGCGCGTCCTTCGATCGGTCAGACGACCGCGACGATCGCACTGGCTCGTGCAACCCCATCGTGCGAACTCGAACGCGACCTCCGGTACACCCTTTGCCAATCGCGTGTTTGCTTCCCGAGGCAGAGACTGATTCGTCACACAAGGCTCGCCGCACAAGGACGTTTGTGTGGGACGAGCCCGGTCGTAGTGTCAACAACAACGAGGTCACCCGTGAACAATCTGAAGCTGATTTACAAACTCATTCTCGTGGCGCTTATCGCCACAGGTCTCGCCGCGTGCCAGAGCAAGTCCCCCGTTGAACCGACGAGCCCCGGCGCCGTGGTCGCGCCGAGCACCGCAGACGGCGACGGTGACGATGGGGACAGGGATGACGGCGACGACGACGACGGCGACGACGACGACGACGATGGCGAGGACGACGATGGCGAGGACGGCTCGTATGCCTTGAGTGCGCGCCTGACGGCGACTCCTCAGGCGATCCAGCTGGGTGGCTCGGCAACGTTGCAATGGCGCACGCAAAACGCCACGCGGGTCAGGCTGAACGGCGCGACCGTTGACACAAGGGGATCCAGGATCGTCAGACCTGCGGTCACGACCGTTTACACCATCGTGGCGTCGAACGACAGGGGAAGCACGACCGCCACCGCGACGGTAACGGTCGGCAACACCCCGCCGCCCCC
>JANOJK010000569.1:0-5631 GCA_031408165.1 Acidobacteriota bacterium
GGATCATCTTCAGCACTCCGGAAGCGGTAGCCGACGCCGAACACCGTCTGAATCAGCTCCGGCTTCGCGCGATCGCGCTCGAGCTTGCGGCGCAGGTTCATGACGTGGGCGTCGATCGTCCGATCCAGCGCGTCGTACTCCATCCCGAAGGCCCGCTCCCCGAGATCGGCGCGCGTCCAGGCGCGGCCGGGACTCGACACGAGCACCTCCAGAAGCCCGAACTCCGCAGGGGTCATCGGCACGACGACGCCGTCCCGACGCACGTCGCGGGACGTGAGGTCGATCCGGACGCCTCCCGCGCTGATTACGCGCGGCCCGGGGCGGGCACGCCGCAGCACCGTCGCGACGCGTGCGACCAGTTCCCGCGGGCTGAACGGCTTGGTGACGTAGTCGTCCGCACCGGATCGCAGTCCCTCGAGCTTGTCCGCCTCCGCGCTCCGCGCCGTCACCATGATGATCGGCACGTCGGTACGCTCGCGCAGCGCGCGGCAGACGTCGAGCCCCGACAGGCCGGGCAGCATCAGGTCGAGCACGATGAGATCGGGCTGCCGATCCGCCGCCGACGCCAGCGCATCGGGACCGGTGGCCGCGAGGTCCACCTCGTAGCCGGCGTGCCGCAGGTACAACGCGTTCGCCGCCTGCGTGCGCGCGTTGTCCTCGACGACGAGGACGCGGGATTTCATCGAAACGGTTAGACGCCCGGCGCCGGCGGCCGGCGTTTCCTTCATGGGATCTTCACAACCCGCAGGTAGCCTCGGGGCATGGACGCGCTCGGCCGGGACATCCGCTACGCCCTGCGCTCGTGGCGCCGCGCCCCCGGGCCGATCGCGGCGGCCCTGGCGGCGCTCGCCCTCGGCATCGGCGCGAACACCGCGATCTTCTCGATCGTCGCCGGGGTCCTGCTCAAGCCCCTACCCTACCAGAACCCCGAACGCCTCGTGATGGTGTGGCAGGACATGCGCGCGCGGGGCGGACCGGCGCGCGACTGGATCTCGCCCGGTCTCTTCGTGGAGTGGCAGCAGCGCGGCGCCATGTTCGATCACCTGGCGGCGGTGCGCGGATGGGCGCCAAACCTGACCGGCATCGACGAACCCGAGCGACTCCGCGGCGCGGCGGTCTCGGCCTCCTACTTCGCCGCCCTGGGCGTCCCGGCCGCGGCCGGACGGTCCTTCACCGACGAAGAGGACCAGCCCAACGGACCCCCGGTGGCCATGATCAGTGACGCGCTGTGGGCGCGGCTCTTCGACCGCGCCCCTGGCCTGGTCGGGCGCACGATCCTGCTCGACGGCCAGGCGACGACGGTGGTCGGCGTGATGCCGCCGGGATTTCAGCCCCCGATCGTCGCGGCCGACATCTGGAGCCCGCTCCGAATCGATCCATCCCGCGCGCCGCGCGGCATCATCGTCCTGCGCGTCCTCGCAAGGCTGAAGGCGGACGTGACGGTGGCCCAGGCGCAGGCCGGGATGACGGCGCTCGCCAGCCAGCTCGCAAGCGAAGACGCCGAGTGGGAGCGCGCGCGGGTGGCGGTGATCCCGCTGCTCGACGACCTCGTCGGCGACGTCCGGCAGATGATCGTGGTGCTGGCGGTGGCCGTGGCCCTGGTGCTCGGTATCGCCTGCGCGAATGTGATGAGCCTGCTGCTGGCGCGGGCGGCCGACCGCGCGCGAGAGATTACGATCCGCACGGCGCTCGGCGCGGGCCGGGCGCAGATCGTCCGTCAACTGCTGACAGAGAGCGCCCTGCTCGCCGTCGCCGGCGGAGCCGCCGGCCTGCTCCTCGCCTGGTGGGGCGTGCAGGGCCTGGTGGCCGTCGCCCCCGCCTCGGCGCCGCGGCTGCAGGAGGTGCGGATCGACAGCCTCGTCCTTGCGTTCACCGCCGGCATCACGGCGCTGACGGCGGCGCTCTCGGGGCTCGCCCCCGCGGCGGCCGCCGCGCGCGTACACCTGAGTCCCGCGCTGCGTGAGGGCGGGCGCGAAGCCACGTCGACCGGGCGCCTCCGCGCCGTGCTGGTCGTCGCCGAGATCGCCGTCGCGCTCGTGCTCGTGGTCGGCGCCGCGCTCCTCATCCGCACGCTCGTCGCGCTCCAGAGGGTCGACATGGGCTTCCACGGCGATCATCTCCTCACCGCGGTGGTCGCGCCGCCGCGCGCGCAATATCGCGACCCCGCGGCGCTCCGACAGCTCTTCCAGCGACTGCTCGATCGCGCGGCCGCCATCCCGGGCGTGCGCTCGGCCGGCCTGACCAACATGCTGCCGCTCTCGGGCGGGGACTTCACCCTCTCGTTCCGGATCGAGGGACGGCCGCCGGCCGCGACACCGGGGGGCGAGCCCGTCGCGGGGACGCGCGTGGTGAGCCCGTCGTATGTCTCGACCGTGGGGATGCGCCTCCTGTCCGGGCGCGATCTCTCCCCGCTCGACACGGAACACGCGCCCGGCGCCATCCTCGTGAACGAGACGATGGCCAGGCGTTACTGGCCCGGGACCTCGCCGATCGGCGCGAAGGTGCAGATCAACGTGCTCGACGCGACTGTCGTCGGCGTCGTGGGCGACGTGCACCACCGCGGCCCGGCGGCGACGCCGGGCGCGGAGATGTACGTCCCCTACCTGCAATTCAACGCCCGGCAGGCGATCGTGGTGCTGCGCACGACCGGGGATCCCTCGAGGAGCGCGGCCGCGCTCCGGGCCGCGATGCGCGAGATCGATCCCTCGCTCCCGCTTTCGAATGTGACGACGATGGAGACGCTGCTGGCGCAGAGTGTGGCGCAGCCGAAGTTTCTCGCGGCGCTGCTGACGGGATTCGCGGCGCTCGCGGCCGTGCTCGCCCTCGTCGGGGTGTACGGACTGCTGTCGTTCGCCGTCAGCCGGCGGGTGCGTGAGCTTGGGGTGCGGATGGCGCTCGGCGCCGGCCGCGCGCGCGTGATCCGGGACGTCCTCCGCCAGAGCGCCACGCTCGTGGGCGCCGGGCTGGTCTCGGGGGCGGCACTCGCCTACGGATTGTCGCGCCTGTTGCGCACGCTGCTCTTCGGCGTCAGCGCGGGCGATCCGTCCACGATCGTGGCGATGGCGGTCGCCATCGCGGGTGCGGCGATCGTCGCCAGCCTGCCGCCCGCGTTGCGGGCGTCGAGGATCGATCCGGTCGTGGCGTTGCGCGAAGAGTAGTGGTCGGTTTGCGGTCAAGGAGGAACAACGATGGTGATGTCAGTTGTATTGTCGCTCGTGCTCATGGGACAGGGGCAGCAGGTCGTGACTCAGGGGGGGCCGCCCCCCAAGCCGGTGCCGAAAGACGCGCCGGCGACGCTGCCGGACACGCCGCAGGCGAAACACGTCAAGGCCTATATCGACGCCTTCAATGCCGGCAACGAAGCCACGTTCCTGAAGGCCCAGGAGACGTTGATGTCGGCCGCGACCCTGGCCAGGCGCCCGGCGGCCGAGCGCGCGAAGATGTACAACCGCCTGCGGGGCGACTTTCCCACGATGAAGATCACGCGTGTCGCCGCCAGCGCTGAGCAGATCCGCGCGGTGATCCCGGATCGTGACGGGAACGACGCGATCTTCTCGTTCGAGTTCGAGACCAAAGCCCCGTACAAGATCAAAGGCATCGGCGTGGATATCGGGAATATCGAGCGATAGCCGCTTACGTTTTTGTTCTTGACAGCGAGAAGGGTTTGGGGCAAATTCCCCACCTTACAGCACAGCTGGGCGCAGTGAAGCCCGAGCGCGAAGAGGTTCCTTCATCGGGCATCGGGCCTCTTGTGTGTTCAGGGGTCTGGATTGACTCGACAGAGGCTTGGAGGACGCCGCCAATGTTCACCCGACGTGACGTGCTGAAGACCGCGGCAGTGGGAACGCCGATGCTGCTGGTAGCGGGCAGCGCGGGCCTGCGGAGCGATTCCGGCGACACCACGCCGAGCCCCCGGCGCGATCCATTCGGTCGTCCGCTGCGGCGGCCGGCGCCGCCGACCAAGCTGAATCGCAGCGGCATCGACTACGACGCCGCCGCATGGCAGCTGGCATGGGACATCTATCACGAGGCGGTGGCGCCGGAAAGCGCGCGAGCGCCCGCCGAGGGCCATTGCACGAACGAGGCGGTGCCGGTGTGGCCGCGGCTGATTCCCGAACAGGACGCGGAGGCGTACAAGCCGACCGGCGACGTGGACTACTACCAGATCGTGATGGAAGAAATCTCCGGCGTCGAGATTCTGAAAGGACTGAAGACGACCGTCTGGGGATACTTCGATCACCCGTACGACATCGAGGCGCCGCTGGCTGCGGGGGTGGCGCGCGAGACGCCGGGGCCGACCATCGTGGCCGAGCGGGGGCGGGCGGTGATCGTCCGGTTCGTGAACCGGTTGAGAACCGACAGCGGGCTGGCGAGGCCGGGAGAGCCGCCCCACACCTGCGTGCATGGCCATGGCTGTCACACGCCGCCCCAATCGGATGGCTACCCCACCGACAGCATCCCCGCGCGGATCGGGAACAGCCGGCCCCATACGCGCGTCTACGTGCACCCGAACGACAACGACTTTCCCTCGACGCACTGGTACCACGACCACACCAACCATCACACGTCGCGCAACGTGTATCACGGCATGGCGGGACTCTTCCTGCTGCGCCCGCATCCGACGGCGGAGGGGCGCGACGCCCTGTTCCGGCAAATCGAGGGCTCCCTGCCGGGCGGTGACTGCGACGTCCCCATGGTGTTCCAGGACAGGCTGTTCAACCAGGATGGGTCGCTCAACTTTCCCGCCTTCAATCACGACGGCGTCCTTGGCGACACGTTCCTCGTGAACGGCCGGCACCAGCCGTATCTGGCCGTCGAGCCCCGCAAGTACCGGTTCCGATGGCTGAACGGATCGAATGCCCGCATCTACGCGCTCGCCTTTTCAAAATCTCCGCAAAGCGCGCGCAACCCCCTGCCCTTCGTGCAGATCGGCACTGAGGGGGCGTTGCTCCCCAAGCCCGCGCCGCGTACGATCGACGAAATCTCGATGGCCGAACGTCACGATGTGGTGTTCGACTTCGCCGTGTACCGGGCGCAGGGCATCACGCAGCTGTACCTGGTCAACTGCATGCAGCAGACCGACGGTCGCGGGCCGGACGGGGTCGATCGCGATCGATGCACGCCGCTGGTGCGGTTCGACATCGGGAACACGATCTCCGGAGGCGCCGATCCGAGCGCTGTGCCGGCGATCCTCAATCCGGAACTGGTTCGCGACGCCAACGGCGACTGGTCCCACCCTGGCTACTCGGAAGGGGACGTGCCCCGCGACGCCAGCGGCCGGCCGAAGGAGCGGGTCTTCAAGTTCGACAGAAGCCACGGGATGTGGACCATCAACGGGGAGATCTTCGGCGCGCATCGCAACGACACGCCGGGCGGAGTGAAACTCTGGAAGACCATGACGGGATCGCATCCGGAAATCTGGCGGCTCGTCAACGACTCCGGAGGATGGGTCCACCCGATCCACATTCACCTCGAACAGTTCAAGCTCCTCGATCGATCGGACAGCGGCGGCGGAAACCGCAGGCGTCCCGCCGCGCACGAGGCCGGGCTGAAGGACACGTTCATGCTTCACGAGAACGAGACGGTTCGCGTGATCGCGACCTTCAAGGATCTCAACGACCACTTCGACAA
>JANOJK010000570.1:0-2510 GCA_031408165.1 Acidobacteriota bacterium
TCGTTCAACCGCAACTTCACGCGCAGCACGCTGAACAGCACGAGCGCGACCGAAGGGAACGCCTTCGCCTCCTTCCTGCTCGGCGCGCCGAGCGGCGGCAGCGTCGATGTCAACCCGAAGCCGCACTACCAGTGGTTCTTCGCGGCACCCTGGATCCAGGACGACTGGCGCGTCAGCAACAAGCTGACGTTGAACCTCGGCTTCCGCTGGGACATCAACGGTTCTGTGACGGAAGAGAACAACATGCTGAACTACGCGTTCGACCCGGCCGTCGTCAACCCGGTGTCGGCGCGCGTCGGTCAGCAGGTGCTCGGCGGCATCAGGTTCGCCGGCGTGAACGGCGCCCCGGACCGGCCGTGGAAGCTCGACAAGGACAACTATCAGTTCCGCGTCGGCACGGCGTATTCGATCAACGAGAAGACCGTGCTCCGCGCCGGTTACGGCAAGTACTTCCTCAACCCGACGAGTCAGGGCAACAATGCCGGGTTCAGCCAGAGCTCGAACGTGATCGCGTCGCTCGATGGCGGCCGTACGCCGACCTACGCGTTGTCGAACCCGTGGCCCACCGGGATCCAGGCGGCGCCCGGAAACACTCTGGGCCCGCTCACCTTCCTCGGGCGCGGTCCGAGCTTCTCGAACCCCGACTTCGTCGTGCCGAACGTGCACCAGTTCTCGGTGGGCGTCCAGCGCGAGCTGCCGTGGCGCATGTCTCTCGAGGCCACCTACGCGGGCAGCCGCAGCTACGATCTGGAAGCCGGCCGCGCCTTCAACGAGCCGTCGGCCGAGTTCCAGAAACTGTGCGACGTGACGCAGGGTGGCAGCCGCTCCTTCTGCGACCAGCTGATCCCGAACCCGTTCTTCAACGTGCCGGGATTCGAGGGCACGACGCGCTTTACGAACCCGACGCTCTCGCGCTTCGAGCTGAACCGGCCGTTCCCGGCGTTCGGCGGCTTCAACCGAAACCAGCTCAATGTGGCCAAACTGACCTACGACTCGGCGCAGTTCGTGGCGAACAAACGCTTCACGAAGGGCGTCACCGTCAACGCCAGCTATACGTATGTTCCGCGATGGACGGAGGTTGGTGGCTACGTGGATTCGGTGTCTGGGCGCCTGAACGAAGGGGCCTACTTCTCGCACCGTAAGCACCGCGTCACCGCGTCCGGGTTCTGGGAACTGCCCTGGTTCCGCGGCGAGCGCAGCCTCAAGGGGTATCTCCTCGGCGGCTGGTCGATTGCGCCGATGATGGTCTACCAGTCCGGCCGGCCGTGGGACATGCCCAACAACGTCGATCTGGCGCCGGGCGTCAGCCTCGACGACATCGCCCTGCCGGGCAAGAAGGCCGGTCAGTTCATCTACGGCGTGAAGCCGTGCATCGGCCAGCGCAACGCGACGACAGGCAATTACGATCTGTTGTCGGTATCGACGGCTTACGGTTGCACCGAGCCGTATTTCCTGATTCGCGAGAACTTCCAGCGCCGCACTGCGATGAACCGCTACGACGAGTTCCGCCGGCCCTCGATGATGATGCTCGACGTGAACTTCGCCAAGACGACGCCGATTACCAATCGCGTTCGGCTCCAGGTGCGCCTCGAGGCGTTCAATCTCCTCAACAGCCCACAGTACGACGAGCGTCAGTACAACACCGACACCTCGTCAGCGGACTTCGGGCGCATCAATCGCAACTCCACCGGGCAGTCGAACTTCCAGCGCTTCGTCCAGCTGGGATTCCGATTGATCTTCTAACCGCCCCGGTGCCCGGGATCCGGGGTCCGTGGTCCGAACGTCGGATCCCGGATCCCGGGCCCATCCCGGATCCCGGAATCCGTCGCGTGCGCACGGTCGCAGTTCTCTCCATCGCGACGATCGGCCTTGCCGTCCTCGTCTCTGCTGCGCCCCAGCGCACGTCCGCGCGAACCATCACGTGGCAGGACGTCGCCCCGATTCACGATCGGCTGCGGACGAGCGGCGTCGACCAGAAAACGTTTACGTCTGATATCGATCGGATCCAGCGCACGACTGCGCGCCGCGTGCGGGAAGGGGATCTCGATCACCTGATCTTCTACGTCCTCCAGTCCACCCGCTTCACCCGATTGCCACCCATCGAGCCTGCCGTGAGCGCCAGGGATTTCGTTGGAGGCTTGAAAAGCGGGGCGCCCAAGGGTGGGCCTGTCCCGAGCGAGCGGAGCGAGTCGAGGGGCCTGCCGCCCGCCGTCGATGCGCGCCTGACCGCTTTTCTCGAGACGGTCGACTCGTCCGATCGTGAGCCGCGCCTCGCCTACTTCCGCGCCTTGCTCGCCGACGCCCCGCGGGTTGACCGTCGCAACTTGCTGACCGTCGAGTACGTGCGCGTCATGACGTTCCTGTACGATAAGGAAGTCATCAATCGCGGGCGGCCCGAGGCGGCCGCCGCTCTCTACCGCACCCGCGGACTGAGTACGGATACCGCGGTGGAGTCCGGGTACTCGGTTCATGTCGGTCTGGGCGTTCTGAAGGCGCTGGAACCGTCGCGG
>JANOJK010000892.1:0-5937 GCA_031408165.1 Acidobacteriota bacterium
TCGATTGGCGTGGCGGGGGTGCCGCCGCGGGATGCCGTGATCGGGTGGGACGCGGCGACGGCGTTCAACCGCCCGATCGCCGAGGTGCTCGCGCCGCACCACCTGTCGTCGCTGACCTCTCGGCTCCCGGCGCTCTGGCCGCCGCAGCCCTACACGCTCGCCAGCGCGGCCGCGCGTGTGGCGGAGGCGCTTGTCGAGGGCTCGCGCCGGCGCTACACGTGCTTTGCGGCGATTGACATCAGCGGCGTCGGACGCGACGTGATCGCGGCCGTGCCGGTCGAGATTGTGAAGGGTGGCGTGGGACAGGCGCTCGCGCCGGCGTTGAGCCGCCACGAGCGGACGGCGTTTGAAAATGGCCTCAGGTAGCGGCGTGCTGAACGGTCCGATTCAGCATTCAGCATTCAACATTCAGCATTTCCCTGGCGTCTGCGTTAGTTGACCGCTTCCCGCGCGTGCAGCTCGAGCCCGCCCTCGAACTCACCCATGTGCTTCCGCAGAATCAGGCGTCCGCGGTGCAGACGGGACTTCAGTGTCTGCGGCTTCACCTTGAGGATCGCGCTCGCCTCTTCGGTCGACAGTCCGTTGATGTCGCGCAGGAGCACCGGCACCCGGTAGACTTCGGGCAGGTGCGTCAGCGCGTCGATCAGCTTCTTGCGCATCTGCGCGCGCATCACCTGATCGTCCGCCAGCGACGTCCAGTCCGCCGGCTCCACCTTGAGGTGCTCCATCCCCTCGACGTGGGATTCAGGCGCCTGCACCTCCGCGCTGCGGTTGAGTTTTCCGCTGCGCAGCCGCGACATCGCCGTGTTGAACGTAATCCGGAAGATCCAGGACGACAGCGCGGCGTCCCCGCGGAAGGCTTCTATCTTGCGATAGACCTTCAGCAGGACGTCCTGCGCCACTTCCTCGGCATCTTCCCAGTTCTTGACGTACCGGAACGCTAGCTGTTGAATCCGCGGGCCGTAGAGGGACGCCAAGTCCGCGACGGCTGAGCCGTCCCTGGCGCGCATGCGGCCAATCAGATCACGTTCCGCATTCTGCTGACGCATCTGAGGCCTCCGTGTATGGTTGAACACCGTTCGGAGGGGACTTATTCCAACCTGTAACTAGCTTAATTTCAGGTAATTACTGACCAGCCACGCGGGGACGCCCGCCGAAGACCAGTGCGAAGCGCCGGACGACGGAATCAGCCACCTCGTCCATAGGGACCGGACGGCCCAGCAGCCGCTCCATGGAGGTGACCCCCTTGTCGCTGATGCCGCAGGGGACGATCAAACCGAAGTTGGACAGATCAGTGCTGACGTTGAGCGCAAAGCCGTGGCTGGTGACCCAGCGGGAGATGCGCACGCCGATGGCGGCCAACTTGGAATCCTCCACCCAGATGCCGGTCAGACCCGGGATGCGCGATGCGGTGATGCCGAAGTCCGACACCGCCTGGAGCAGTACTTCTTCGAGATCGCGTACGTAACGGTGGACGTCACGTCGATCCCGCGGCAACTCCATGATGGGATAGCCGACCAGCTGGCCGGGGCCGTGGTAGGTGACGTCGCCGCCACGGCCGCTCTCGAAGAGCGCCACGCCTTTGAGCGCAAGTGACTCCGCACTTTCGAGGACGTTCGACCGCGAGTTGTGGTTCCGCGCACCGAGGGTGATGACCGCCGGATGCTCGAGCAGGAGGAGCTGATCGGGGATCAGCCCCTGCTTGCGCTCCTCGACGAGCCTCGTCTGCAGATCGAGCGCGGCCTGGTAGCCGACAGTACCGAGGCGCCGGACGATGAACGTCGGACCGCGATCGGTTACAGCCACGCCTCGTCGAAGTTTTCGAGCCGCTCCTTGAGGAAGGAGAGGAACCGGCCCCCGTCAGCCCCGTCGATGAGCCGGTGGTCGTAGCCGAGCGACAAGTGACACGTGGGATGGATCGCGATTGCGTCATTATCAGCGCGGCCGACGTTGTCGGCGGCTTGGACGACGACCGCGCGCTTCTGAATGGCGCCGACGCCGAGAATCGCGACCTGCGGCTGGTTGATGAGCGGCAGCCCGTACACGGCGCCGAAGATGCCCGGGTTCGTGATGGTGAACGTCCCACCCTGCACCTCCTCCGGATTCAGCTTCTTCGATCGCGCGCGCGCGGCGAGATCCTCGATCGCCCGGCTCAACCCGACGAGGTTCTTCTCGTCGGCCCTCTTGATCACCGGCACGATCAACCCCTGCTCCAGCGCCACCGCGATGCCCAGGTTGATGTCTTTCTTGTAGACGATGTTGTCCCCGTCGATCGACGCGTTGACGAGGGGGAACGCGCGGAGGGCGTCGACGACGACCTTCGCAATCAGCGCCGTGTAGGTGAGCTTCGAGCCGTTGCGCTCGTACTCCCCTTTCTTCTTCTCCCGGATCTGCGCCAGCCGGTGAAAATCCACCTCGTAGACCGAGTACACGTGCGGCGAGGTGTGCGCGCTCAACACCATGTGCTCGGCGATCTTCTTGCGCATCACCGACATCGCAACGATCTCGACCTTGTCCCCCGCCTTGAACGCCGGGATGTGCCCGATCGGGCGGCTGCCCTGAGCGCCGTCGAAGGGCCTGCCCTGAGCCTTGTCGAAGGGCCCGCCCTGAGCGTTGTCGAAGGGGCCGGAGGGAGCGGGGCCGGGGACGGCTTTCGGTCCGGTCTCGATGAAGCCGAGAATGTCGTGCTTCGTCACGCGGCCGCTGATGCCGGTGCCGCTTATCTGCCGGATGTCGACGTCGTGCTCGCGCGCGATGCGCCGCACCAGCGGCGACGACCGCTGCCGGTGCACGTCATCGGGCGACGGCTCGCTCCGGGCGGCTACGGCGCCGGGCGGCACCGGCGCCTCTTCTGCCGCAACCGCCGGCGCAGTTTCGGGCTGTCCGACCGCGGCTTCCGGCATCCCGGAAGGCGGGGACGCTGGTTCCTCACCCGCACCGCCGATCACGGCCACGATCGAGTTGACCGGGACGGTCTCCCCTTCCTTGACCTTGATCTCCGTCAGAACGCCCGCACCGGGGGACGGGATTTCCGCGTCCACCTTGTCGGTCGAGATCTCGAAGAGCGGCTCGTCGCGATCGACGGTGTCGCCAAGCTTCTTGATCCAGCGGACGACGGTGCCCTCGGCGATCGACTCGCCCATCTGGGGCATTACGACGTTGGTCGGCATTTCATGCTCCCGAACGCGCCACGGCGCATCCCACGACGGACATTCAGCACTCTACCAGCCTCCGGGGGACGACTAACTATGTATGGCGGCTCCATGCGCAGCATGCGCCGCCTCGCCGACAGCCTCCGACATCGTGGGATGGGCGTGGATGGTGCGGATGAGCTCCTCGACCGTGCACTCGAGCCGCAGCGCGAGCGTCGCTTCCGCGACGAGCTCGGTCGAGCGCGGTCCAATCATGTGGACGCCGAGGATCTCGTCGTATTTCTTCTCGGCGACGATCTTGACGAAGCCTTCCGTCTCGCCCGCGATCTTCGCGCGTCCGAGCACGCCGAATTTGAAGGCGCCGATCCGGACGTCGAAACCGCGCTGCTTCGCCTCGGCCTCGGTCAGGCCGACGCTGCCGATCTCGGGATCGCAGTAGGTGCAACCGGGAACCTGGTCGTAGTCGATCGGGCGGACCTCTTGTCCCGCGATGCGCTCGGCGAGAACGATGCCCTCGGCCGAGGAGAGGTGCGCGAGTTGCGGGTGGCCCGGCTTCTCGAACGTGATGACGTCGCCCACGGCGGAAATGCCGGGCACGCCCGTGCGGTACTGCGCATCGACCCGGATGTACCCACGGTCCATCGTCAAGCCCGCCTCTTCCGCGCCGAGGCCGTTCGTCACCGGGCCCCGTCCGGTTGCGACGAGCAGGTACTCGGCGCTCAGCTTCGTGGATTTGCCGTCGGCGGTCTGCGCCTCGAGGTCGACGCCGTTCGCCCCCGCCTTCGCGCTCGTGACCTTCGTGCCGGTCATCACCTTGATGCCCTGCTTCTTGAACGAGCGCTCGAGCTCGGCCGACACGGCCTCGTCCTCGACCGGCACGAGCCGCGGGAGGAGTTCGACGATGGTGACCTCGCTGCCGAAGCGCCGGAAGATCGACCCGAACTCGACGCCGACGGCGCCGCTCCCCATGATGACGATCGACTTCGGGATCGCCTTCATGTTGATCGCCTCATCGCTCGTGATGATCCGCTTGCGATCGATCTCGATTCCGGGGACGCTGCGCGGCTGCGACCCGGTGGCGACGATGATTTCCTTCTTCACGGCGAGAGACTGCTTGTCCCCGTCGGTGATCTCGACCTTGCCGGTGCCGGCGAGGCGCCCGGATCCCTTGACCCAGTCGATCCTGTTCTTCTTGAACAGGAACTCGATGCCGCTGGTGAGCCCCTTGACGATTTTGTCCTTCCGGGCCTGGACCTGGTTCATGTCGATGCCGATCGCCTGCCCTGAGTCCTGTCGAAGGGCGGCCTCCCCGAATGTGAGGCCCCACTCCTTCCAGTCCTGCGCGACCTTCAGGGCGTGCGCGTGCTCGAGCAGCGCCTTGGTCGGGATGCAACCCCAGTTGAGGCAGGTGCCGCCGAGCACGGGGGCGCGCTCGACGACGGCGGTCCTGAGTCCGAGCTGCGCGGCGCGAATCGCGGCGACGTATCCGCCGGTTCCGGAGCCGATGACCACGACGTCGTATTCGCTCGCCATAAGGTGATGCTTGTCGTTTCCAGGTCGCAGTTTACAGTGCGGGTCGCGGGCTGCGTTCAGCCGTTGGTCTTTTTCTTCATGGAGGAGAGCGACACGAAGCCCACCGTCTGTCCGCCCGATCCCTGCGCGGGAGGCGCGTCGGCGGCAGCCTGTTCCGTTTCCGGATCCAGCCGCGCCACCTGCGATCTGAGACGCGTGAAGTCGTAGCGCAGCTCCCAGTACGACTGGTTGAGCGCTTCGAGCTTCCGGGCCGTCCTTCCGGCCCGGGCCCAGGCGGCGCACGCGATCAGCACGCCCACGACCGCGACAGCCCAGAGCAGCATAACCGCCTCAAGTTACCACAAGGCTCAACGGGTCACACTCACGACTCACACTCACAATTACCGATCACATTGCGGATCACACTTTCGGCTCATGGCTCATGTGGAGTCACCGGATGGACCTTCACAGTCCTGAGTCCTGAGCTTTGGTCCTGTTAGAATGCCGGCGATGCTTTATGACCCGGCCAACCAAGACCATCCTGATCTGTGACGACGATCAGGGGATGCGCGACACGCTCACGGCGATCCTCAAGCGCGATTACCGCGTGCTGACGGTGTCGAGCGGCGAGGCCGCGCTCGGGCTGCTGAAGAGCGAAGACGTCGACCTGATCCTCCAGGACATCCGGCTGCCGGGCATCAGCGGGTTCGACGTGCTGCGGATCGTCAAGGAGAACTACAGCCTGATCGAGTGCATCATGATCTCGGCGATCAACGAGGTCGAGACGGCGGTGCAGGCGATGAAGCACGGCGCCTACCACTACATCACCAAGGACTTCGACTACGACGAGCTGCGGTCGCTCGTGAGGAACGCGTGCGAGCGGCAGGATCTGAACCGGCAGGTCATCACGCTCAGCGCGCAGGTCGCGGAACAAGGCGACCGCGAGTTCATCATCGGGCCGTCCCGGCAGATCCGCGACATCGTCGATCTCGTCCAGCGCGTGGCGAAGCTGTCGGCGACGGTGCTGATCCTGGGGGAGAGCGGCACCGGCAAGGAGCTGCTGGCGCGGCTGCTGCACAAGGAGTCGGGACGCGGCGATGCGCCGTTCATCGCCGTCAACATGTCGGCGATCCCGCACGAGCTCGTCGAGAGCACGCTGTTCGGCCACGAGCGCGGCTCGTTCACCGGCGCCGTCAAGCAGCAGCTGGGGAAGTTCGAGCTGGCGGCCGGCGGCACGCTCTTCCTCGACGAGATCGGCGACCTGCGCTTCGAC
>JANOJK010000893.1:0-3456 GCA_031408165.1 Acidobacteriota bacterium
CGGCTTCGGCGCCGGCTTTTCCGCCTGACCGCCGGCCGGCGCAGCTTTGGGCGTGGGAGCCGGCGGCGGAGGCGTTTGCTGCGCGAGCGCGGTCCCTCCTAGTGCCAGCGTTCCTGCCAGGGTCCCTGCGATCACGAACTGCTTCATCTTCGCCTCCAAAAATGCACTCTCGATGGCTGGGCTCGGCCCATCTGTATGGAATCTCTCTCGAGCGGCCATGGTTCGGCCAGATCTGAAGGATCAGAAGCAAGGCGGGTGCCAGATGAGTTAACCGGTGAACCTAGCGCTTCGAAATCACGATGGACCCGCTGAAGGTGGTCAGGTCGAGCACGGCGGCGCCGTCGCCGTAGGTCCCGCTCAGTGTGGTATGGCGGCCGCGGCGGTTCGGCTCGCTGTTGCCGCGCCGCGTGACGGGGAGATCCGTGCGGACCTCGCCGGAGAAGGAGTTGGCGTCCACTTCGAAGCCGGTGTTGCCGGCCAGGAGCACGCGGACCTCCCCCGAGAAGGACTTCAGCTCGTAGCGCCCGCTGCGGGCGAGCGTGCCGGCGAACCAGACGCTCCCGCTCGTGGTCTGGCCGCTGACGCGCTCGCTCTGCACGTCCTCGACCTTGATGTTGCCGCTGACGGATCCTCCATCCAGGCGCCGCGCGGTGACGCGGCGGAAGATGACGTCGCCGCTGACGCTCGAGCCCGCCACCGCCCCCTCGGCCTGCGTCTCCCAGATCTCGATGGTCCCCGAGATCGACTTGGCGGCGCCAATCCGGCCGGCGCCGTTGATGCGGATGTCGCCGCTGATGCTGTTGGCGTTGATGTCTCCCTTGATGTCCGAGACCTTGATGTTCCCGGAGATCGAGTCCACCGAGAGGCGGGTGCCCGCGGGCGCGGACACGGTGTAGGCGACGCTCACGTTGATGTTCCGCCGGTTGTTGCGCGGCTGGTCCCCGCTCGGATAGCGGGTCTTCACTTCCGCCCGGCCGTTGCGCTCGGTCACTTCGACGGGGACGAGCGCCAGCAGCTCTTTCGCGTCTTCGACGGTCCGCCCTTTCGCCGTCTTCACGATCTCGATCGCCGCGTCGGTGCCGCTGCCGCGGGTGACGAGGATGTCGCCGGCGATGTTGCCGAGCACGAGCGCGCCGTCCGCGCCGAGCTTGATGATCCTGGTCGTGCGCTCGGTCTGCACCTCGCGGTCGTCGTCGCGTGAGCGCCGTTGATAGGCGCGCGCATGCTCGACGACGGTCCGCGCCTTCACCGCAATCGACAGCCGCTCGGGGTAGACCTGCGCGTCAGCCGCACCCGGCGCGGCCGCGAGCGCCACGAGAGCCGTCAGCGTCGATGTCAAAAGCCTTTTCATAGCCCGTTTCTCAAACTGCACACCACAAACTGCTCACGACACACCGCTTCCACACCGCTTACGACTTATTCACCAACTGCGCGGCGGCGGCGTTGTTCCCTTTGCGCATTTCGTTGATGAGCGAGATGGTGTCCTGCAACAGAAGGACCTTCTGGCGCAGCGCGTCGAACAGGGTCTCGCGGGCGGCGACGCTGGCCGGCTCCGATTTCACGGCGGCGCGGTTTTCCGCGATCGCCTGGTCGATGATCCCGAGGTTCTTCTCAATGGTCTCCGAGGTGCCCGGATCGAGCGCCTGCTGGTTTGCCCTCGCGACCTTTTCCAGATCGGCGATCGCCTTTTCGAACTGCGCCTGCGCGGCTTCGACGGCGTTCACCGCGTCGGCCGGGGAGGCGTCGGCCGCCGTCCCGCCCGGCGCCTGCGCGATCGTCGCGGCGGCGGGCGCCGGGTCCTCGCGCGGCACGAGCAGCATCAGCGCGGAGCCCGCAGCCAGGACGAGCGCCGCCGCGATCGCGAGCCACACCGCGTAGCGGGGGACACCCGCACGGGGCGCGGGGGCGTCGGCGCGAATGCGCCCTTCCATCCGCAGACGTCCGGCGATCTGCAGCCACGCGCGATCGGGCGCCGCGAGGGCGGGCAATCCGGACCCCGCGTCGTGGATCCGCTGCAGATCGTCGAGCAGCGCGCGGCAGGCGTCGCATGCGTCGAGATGCATCTCGAGCTCGGCGCGACGGATCGATCCGATCGTGCCGTCCACACGCTCGTGGATCGAATTGAGGTACTTCTCACACGTCATTGCAGTTCACAGTTTGCCGTTCACCGTGTGCGGTTCACACTCCGCCGCAGACACCTGGCAGCTCGAGCCGGCTGATGACTGCCAACCGCTGACCGTGAACGGTCAACCGTCAACTGTCGACTCCACGGCGTTGCGTGAGCAACGCGCGCAGCCGCAGGCGCGCCTTGTGGACCTGCGACTTCGATGTTCCCTCCGCGATGCCGAGCACCTCGGAGACCTCCCGGTGTTCCAGTCCCTGCACGTCGTGCAGCACGAAGGCCGCGCGGCATCCTTCGGGCAGCTCCGCGAGCGCGCGCTCCAGGTCGATCCGGTCGATGGTGCGCTCGGCCAGCCGGTGGCTCCCCGTGTCGGGGAGCCGCGACGCATCGTCGAGCCCATCGGTCAGCTGGCCGGTCCGCGCCCCCCGACTGCGGACGTGGTCGAGGATCTGGTTCATCGCCAGCCGGTACAGCCACGTTCCGAGCGCTGACTCGCCGCGGAAGCTCTCGAGCTTCCGGTGCGCGGAGAGGAAGATCTCCTGGAGCTGATCCTCCGCGTCCGCGGGGTTGCCGAGCATCCGCACCGCAAGGCTGAAGATGCGACCCGAGTGCGCGCGGTACACTTCCTCGAAGGCGCCGAGCTCGCCGCGGCGGCACCGATCGACCAGGTCGAGCTCAGCCGAGCGGGCCGTCGCCGCCCCGGCGGAGGGATGCACTGCCGTCTTAGACGTCGCCATTGCCCTGCCGCGTTGCCCGGATCACGCGTTTACTTACGGAACATGAAACGTTTTCGATCGAAGTCTCGCACCCGGGACCGAATGACGGCCACTCCTTCGGCGCCGAGCAGGGCTCGCTTGAGCCCCTCGCTGCCGCCATAGCCGCCCAGCCGTCCCCCTGCCGCCACCACGCGGTGGCACGGCACGCCCGGGGCACGGCACCCTTTCATGATGTTCCCGACCGCTCTGGCGGCACGCGGCACGCCCGCGGCCTCCGCGACGTCCCCATAGGTCGCCACCCGCCCGGGTGGAATACGCCGGACGGCGATCAGCACGCGCTGCCGAAATCTTCCCGCGTCCAGTGCCATCTCAGATTGACTGCCGCCTGTCACGACAACAGGAGGGCCAGGAGATCAGGAGATATCTTTCTCGTTAGCATGAGAATCCTCCTGATCTCCTATCCTCCTGCAAAGGCGGCACTAGAACACCACGCGGAGGCCGGCGCCCGCCTGCACGCCGCCGGCGTCGACGGCGATCGTCCGTGAGCCGGCCCGCTCGGTCACGCGCGCGCGCGTGACCTGCACCAGCCCGCCTGCGCCGACGTTCCCGGAGAACATC
>JANOJK010000587.1:0-1556 GCA_031408165.1 Acidobacteriota bacterium
CACCAGGCGGTCGCCGCCGAGATGGCGAGGTTCGCCTAGCCGCATGCGCAAGCCGCGTGCGCTGCGGCCCGGCGACCGCATCGGCATCGTCGCGCCCGCCAGCCCCTTTGCCCGCGAGTCGTTCGAGGCCGGCGTGGCTGAACTGCGCCGCCTGGGGTACGAACCGGTGTACGACGACTCCGTGTTCGCGCGCCAGCGTTACACCGCCGGCGCCGCGGCGCTTCGCGCCAGCGCGTTCCGCCGCGCCTGGGAGGATCGGTCCGTCGCCGCGGTGATGGCGGCACGCGGCGGATATGGCAGCGTGCAGCTGCTCCCGTTCCTGGAGCCGGCCGAAGTCCGCCTGACCCCGAAAGCGTTCATTGGTTACAGCGACAACACGTCCCTGCTCGCCTGGTTGAACGGACAGTGCGGACTCGTGTCGTTTCACGGTCCGATGCTCGACGGGCGTTTCGCGCGAGGGGAGGCGGCCTACGACCTCGACACGTTCACCCGCGTGTTGACGCGCGCGGAACCGGCCGGCGCCATCTCGCATCCGCAGGTGGACGTCCTGCGCCCCGGCGAAGCGCAGGGCATGCTGCTGGGCGGCACGCTCACCACCCTGCTCGCCTCCCTCGGCACCCCGTATGCGTTCGATCCGCCAGCCGGGCACATCCTGTTCATCGACGAAGTCGCCGAGCGCCCGTATCGCATCGACCGCATGTTGACGCAGCTCAGGCTCTCGGGCCTGCTCGCGCGCGCATCCGCGCTAGTGTTCGGCGAGCTGCCGCGCTGTGACGAGCCCGCCGAGGGGGGCGCCACAATCAAGTCGGTGGTCGCCGATGTGCTCGCGGACTTTCCCGGGCCTGTTCTGTTCGGCCTGCCGTCGGGGCACACCGATGGCGCCTGCATGACGCTGCCGCTGGGCGTGCGTGCCACGGTGATCACTGGCGCCCGGCCCGCCCTGGTGATCGAGGAAGCGGCGGTCGCATGACATCATGACCATGAAGCGAATTCACCTGATCGGGATCTGCGGAACGGCGATGGCGACGCTGGCCGCGATGCTCAAGCGGCGAGGATACGACGTCCGCGGGTCCGACCAGAACGTCTATCCGCCGATGAGCGACTTCCTGGCGGAGCAGGGGATCACAACGCTCCAGGGCTACAGGGCCGACCACATCACCGCGGAGCTGGACCTGGTCGTCGTCGGTAATGCGATCTCGCGCGGGAACCCCGAGCTCGAAGAGGTGCTGGATCGGAAGATCCGGTACTGCTCGCTCCCTGAGGCGGTCCGCGAACACTTTTTGTGGGGCGCGCGTTCGGTCGTCATCGCCGGCACGCACGGCAAGACCACGACGACCTCGCTGGCCGGGTGGCTGCTGACGCACGGCGGCGCCGATCCGAGCGTCCTCATCGGCGGCATCGCTGATAATTTCGGGGGCAGCTTCCGGATCGGCGGCGGCCGCGAGTTCGTCATCGAAGGGGACGAGTACGACAGCGCCTTCTTCGACAAGACCGCCAAGTTTCTCAAGTACCTTCCCGACCTCGCCGTCATCGGCAACCTCGAGTACGACCACGCC
>JANOJK010000613.1:0-3598 GCA_031408165.1 Acidobacteriota bacterium
GGGTCGGTGTAGTCGAGCGCCAGCACGCCGTTCACCCAGGTGACGATGTGGTTGCCGTGGACGGTGAACCGGACCTCGTTCCAGTCGGTGGGCTTCATGGCGTTCTCACCCGCGGGGCTCGGCCAGACGATCCACTGGCGGCCGCCGGTTTCGTACAACCCGCCGGTGTGCATGTTCGGGCGCGGGTCGACTTCGACCTGCACGCCCTGGATCGACGTGCCTTCGATGGTCGCGTGGTAGAAAATCCCGCTGTTGCCCCCGCCTTCCGCCTTGAACTTCCCGCGCATCTCGAAGTTCTTGTACGTCTTCTCGGTGCCGAGATACCCGTACTCCTTCGTGACCGCCTCGCCGAGGATCTCTCCTCCCTCGACCGTCCATTTCTCGACGCCGTAGTTCTTCCAGCCGGTCAGGTCCTTGCCGTTGAAGATCGGGGTCCAGTCCTTGTCGGTCCCCTGGGCCAGGACCGCGGAGGCTGCGGCGGCCACAAACAGCATCACGAAACGCGCGTGTCTCATACTCGGCTCCTTCGAGGCGCCACGGGTGGCGGCGCCATTCTATCGTGTTCGCGCGTGCGGGCTTTGGCCTGCTCAATGAGCTGGAGATTGCGTTCGTACGACAGCCCGGGCGACGGTTCGGGCGGGTAGGCGTGCGCCGCGTACACCGGGTAGGCCTCCGTTCGCAGGTGCGCGAGCATCTGGTGGCCCGTCCGCGTCGCGCGCTCGTGCCGGAGCGCCGTCACGTCGATCGGCGCCACCACGATCCGTTCGCCGGGGCCGGCGGACGCTTCCGCGAGCATCCGGCCGTCGAAGTCGACGATCTGGCTGCCCCCCGGCCACGAGTAAGGGGGATAGTGCCGCAGGCTCGCGCCCTGGTTGGCGGCGACGACGAACGCGGTGTTCTCGAGCGCGCGGCACCGGTTCACGAGCGTCCACCAGTTCATCGGCTCGGTCGCGCCCCAGGGATCCATGTAGGCGGACACGCGGACGAGGACTTCCGCGCCGTTGGCGGCCAGTTGCCGGATCGCTTCCGGAAAGAGCCAGTCGTAACAGATCGCGCACCCGATGCGGCCGATGGGTGTGTCGGCGACCGGGAAGAGCGGCTCGTCGTATCCTTCGATGTCGTGCGGGCTCGCGTGCACCTCGTAGGGAATCCACGGATTGACCTTGCGGTACCTCGAGACGATCCCGTCAGGCCCGATCAGGCACGTGGTGTTGAAGACTGCCGCGGGCCAGCGCGCGTCGTACTCGATCATGGACCCGCTCTGGATGTAGATGTCGTGCTCGCGGGCCTTCGCGTGCAGACGATCGGTGTGCTCGTTGGGCACCGGCACGGCCAGCTTCTCGCGCAACTCGGCCACAGTCGGGAACACGGGAGCGGCGTGCGCGAACTCCGGAAAGGCCACGAGGCGGACCGGCAGGAAGGGGGCCGAGCCGGCCACCGCGGCGTCCACCATTGCCAGCATGCGATCCGTGTTCCGGGACATGTCCCGCCGGTCGAGCGGGTTGGGTAAGTCGGTCTGGCACGCGGCCGCCGAATAGCGGATCGGCGTCATCGCCGCCGCGCCGCGTCAGCGGCGGCCGCGGCGCTGCGCTCGAGAGAGGGCACGGGCGCCGCGACGATTCTGGTGTTGTACCGCTCGACATACTCCCGGTGCGCGGGCGTGTCGGGATAGCGCTCGTCCGGCCCGTACGGATACCCGCGCATGGCGTGGAACGGCAGCGGAGCGACCGCATCGGGCGTCGCCGATCGAATGTTCATTTCCTTGCTGTATCCATCCGCATACAGGAAGAACGTCCTCGACCAGCCCGCGGCCAGCGCCGGTAACCCGGCCGCCGCAAAGGTCAGCGCCACTTCGTCGCCGGGAGCCGCGATCGCGAACATGTCGTCGGTCCGGGCCAGGAGCGGCAGCGCGTCGCCGTGGCGCGTGTACCGGCCTGCGGGCGTCTTCCACGGCGCTACCGACGTCACCCGCGTGTACTCGTATCCATACGGTTCACGGCCGTCGGGGGAGGTTTCCCCGGAGAAGCCGCGCGCGCGGAGATCGGCGAACGCGGGCTCGAGGCGCGTGATGCGCGTCGGGAATCGGCCGCCGGAGGTGTCCACCAGGATCTGGTCCCAGTAGATCCGCATGTTCGTCAAAATCCGGACCTCGCGCGACGGCCCCGGGAAACGCCCCGCCAGGTCGACCACGACGGTCTGCGGACGCCCGACCGGGAAACCCATGTCCGCGATCGCCGTCTGCCAGGCGCCGGAGGCGTCCCTGACCTGCACGATCGGCGGCTGCATCGTGAGGGCGGCCTGGTGCGCCGCGACGTTGTCGGTCGAGAAGGCGTAGTCGGTCCAGCCTGTCAGCAGCAGGACCGCGTGGTCCGTGCCCGGCCCGAGATCCAGCGTGAGCGCGTGCGGCGCGGCATAGCCGCGAATCGCGGACCGGGCGAAGTCGTCAGGGTAGCGCCGATCGACGGACCGCACCTGCGGCAGCACGTCGTGGCCGTGGTCGTCGGTCGCCTGACGCGGCGGCCGGGCGCCTTGCGTCGCGTGCACGCGGAACGGCGGGCGCGGCGCACCGCGGAGCCCTTCATTGGGGAACACGGCGACGTCCGCGGGATGATCGACGACCGCGAGCTGCACGCGATCGAGGAACATGGCCTCCTCGAGCTCGTTGGTCACGCGCAGCTCATAGCGCCCGTCGCGCGGCCGGAGCTGATCGCCGCGGATGCGCACGTACTCATCGGGATCGGGCTGGTTCCACGTCAACGGTCCGAGCCAGCCTCCCATCTCGCCGCCGCCGAGGAAGTCCGTCACGAATTCGAAGCGCGTCCCGTTCCACGTGAACAGGTACGGGCACGAGGAGGGCTTGCGATCGAGCTCCGCCAGCGTCATCGGCCCGGTCACGCCGGCCGCCGGGGCCAGCTCCGTCTGCAGGATGCCCGACGGCCACAGGACGCGCACGATGTCGGCCGAGGGGCGCGGGCCCAGTCCGAACAGCAGATCCGCGGGGGCGACCGCCGGCGAGGCGGAGGAGAACTCGAGCTTGTGCCGGAGGCCTCCGGCGCGCATCTCGACCGTCGCGCCGAATGCGCTGCGATTGCTCACGCGCGCGGCCAGGCGGACGCGAAGCGCCCGCTGCCGGTTCCCGCCGTCGTTGCGCCACACGCGCGCGCTCCCCTCGTCGAACGAGACGAGCGCGTCGGTATCGCCGTCGCCATCCACGTCGCCGGCCACGAGCCGCGCGATGCGGCGGCCGGCGGGGACGAGCGCGCGGAGACCGGCCTCGCCCGTCACGTCCGTCCACCGGGTGCCGAGGCCCCTGTACAGCGTCGGCCCGGCGGCGGTACCGGCCAGGAGATCGAGAAGCCCGTCGTTGTCGTAGTCGACCAGCAGCGCGGCCGTGACGCCGCGGGACCCTTCCGGCCCCGCCTGCTCGCTGAAGCGCCCGCGGCCGTCGCTCATGGCGAACACGCCGGGCGCATCGGGCCGTCCGAAAAAGAAGTCGGTGAATCCGTCCTTGTTGATGTCGCCGGCGGTCACGGCCGAATAGCCTCCGGCGCCCTGGAGGCCCGCCGCCGCGGCGACATCCTTGAATGTCCCGTCGCGC
>JANOJK010000645.1:0-6939 GCA_031408165.1 Acidobacteriota bacterium
GGGGCGGTCGGGCTCTCGAGCATGCTCTTCATCGCCGTGGGCGTGTTCGCGATGGGGCTCTTGCTCGGCCTCGATCCGCTCGTCGCGCAGGCGTTCGGTGCGGGGCGTCTCGACGAGTGCCATCGCTGGCTCGTCGCCGGCGCCTGGCTGGGTCTCCTGGTCACCCCCCCGATGATGGCGGTGCTCTTCGCCATCCGCGCCATGCTCGGGGGGTGGGGACTTCCGCCCGACGTCCTGCTCCTGTGCCGTCCGTACCTGGCGGTCCTGACGTGGAGCCTGCCGCCCCTGCTGTTCTACGTCGCGTTCCGCCGGTATCTACAGGCCATGAGTCTCGTCCGTCCCGTCATGTTCGCGCTGATCGCCGCGAACATCGTCAACGCGGCAGCGAACTGGGTGCTGGTGTACGGGCGCCTGGGCGCGCCGGCGATGGGCGTGCCCGGCTCGGCGTACGCGACGCTGGCGTCGAGGATCCTGATGGCCGGCTGGCTGCTCATCGTGATCGTCCGCCACGAGGCGCAACGGCCGCCTGCCTTGAGCGCAGTCGACGGGCGCCTTCGCGACACACCCATGCGGCTGGATCTCCCGCGCGTCCGGCAGCTGTTCGTGCTGGGCTTTCCGGCCGCCGGTCAGACGGTGCTCGAGGTCGGCGTCTTTGCGGCCGCGACCGCGCTTGCCGGACGGTTGTCGGCGAATGCCCTGGCGGCGCACCAGATCGCCTTGAACCTCGCCGCCCTCACGTTCATGGTGCCGTTCGGCGTCTCGTCGGCCGCCGCGGTGCGCGTCGGCCAGGCGATCGGGCGCGGCGAGGGTCCGGGCGCGGCGAGCGCGGGCTGGACCGCCATCGCGATTGGCGTCGCCTTCATGTCCACCGCGGCCATCGTCTTTTTGATCTTTCCACGGATGCTGATTCGCGCATTCACGACGGATGCGGCGGTGATCGAGCTTGGTGTGTCGCTGTTGTTCGTGGCCGCCGTGTTCCAGCTCTTCGACGGGCTTCAAGCCGTTGCGACGGGGGCGCTCCGGGGCCTCTCGAATACACGTACGGCCATGCTCTGGAACCTCGCCGGCCACTGGTTCGTCGGGCTGCCGCTCGGCTACCTGCTGTGTTTCGGGTGGGGATTGGGCGTTGTCGGCCTCTGGTGGGGCCTGTCGATCGGGCTGATGATTTGCGGCATCGGCCTTCTGCGGGCGTGGATCAAGGAAGGCACCCGGCTTGCCCAAGGCCTCTTCCCTAAAGCCTAAAGCCTAAAGCCCCTTCTTGCCGTACTTCGTCGTGACGTAGGTGTCGACGAGTTGCCGGAACGCGACGTCGAGCTCCGCGTAGGTGCCACGAAGCGTGGTCGCGTGCTGTCCGTCGATATAGACGGGGCAATTGGGCGCCTCGCCGGTACCCGGCAGGCTGATGCCGATGCTCGCCGCCTTCGACTCGCCGGGGCCGTTCACGACGCATCCCATGACAGCGAGCGTCATCGTTTCGACGCCGTCGAACTGTGTCTTCCACTCTGGCATCCGCTCGCGGATGTAGGCCTGCGTGCGTTCCGCCAGCTCCTGGAAGGTGCTGCTCGTCGTCCGCCCGCAGCCGGGGCACGCGGTGACGCTCGGCGAGAAGGAGCGCAACCCGAGCGCCTGGAGCAGCTCGCATGCGGCATAGACTTCCTCGCGTCGATCGCCGCCGGGCCGCGGCGTGAGCGAGACGCGAATCGTGTCGCCAATCCCCTCACTCAGCAGGATCCCCATCGCCGCCGACGACCACACCAGGCCCTTGGTCCCCATGCCGGCCTCGGTCAGGCCCAGGTGGAGCGGTTGATCGGTCTTGCGCGAGAGGTCGCGGTAGACCGCGATGAGGTCGCGCGGGCGTGACGTCTTGCACGAGATGATGATCTGATCGCGGCGGAGCCCGGACTCGAGGGCGAGCTCCGTCGACTGAACCGCCGACAGCACCATGCACTCGTTGATGACCTCCTCGGAGCTCCGTCCAAGCCCGCGGTCGGTGTTCTCCTGCATTTTCGCGACGACCAGCTCCTGGTTGAGGGAGCCGCCGTTCACGCCGATGCGGACCGGCTTGCCGCGATCGCGGGCGACGCCGCAAATCGTGGCGAACTGCTCGTCGCGGCGCTTGCCCGTCCCGACGTTGCCGGGGTTGATGCGGTACTTGTCGAGCGCTTCGGCGCACGCCGGGAAGCGCGTCAGCAGCTGGTGGCCGTTGTAGTGAAAGTCGCCGATGAGCGGCGCGGTGACGCCCGCATCCAGCATCCGCTGCTTGATCTCGGGGACGGCCGCGGCGGCCTCGGGCACGTTCACCGTCACGCGCACCATCTCGGAGCCGGCTTCCGCCAGCTCGACGCACTGCCTGGCCGTTCCGACAGCGTCGGCAGTATCGGTCATCGTCATCGACTGGACGACAACGGGGGCGCCTCCGCCGACCTGGACCGTACCCACCCGGACGCCGATCGTCTTGTGGAGCTTGACTGTGTTCATTTCGACGGATGAGAGCCGGCGGCTGAGTCGGGAGGGTGGAAGTGCGGAGCCGCTGCCCCTCTTTCTGGACGATCATACACCCGGCTACAGCCCTGCCTCAGCCCTTGCAACGGTTTAGAGCGGCGCTCGTTTTGCAATTCTCCGCTCGGTAATAGAAGGAGCTCGACAGATGAACGTGATGAACATTATCAAGCCCGGCACCCTGGCCCTCGCGGCCTTGCTGCTGGCCCAGCCCGTATCGGCCCAGACGGGAACGTACGGCGGGAGCCAGTCCCAGTCGCAGTCGAACGTGACCGCGACCGACATCCAACGGCTGCAGGATCAGGTGTACGACGCGAGCAACGAAGTGTCGCGGCTCCGCGGCCGCGACCAGGGGCTTGCCGACCGGCTGCAGACGCAACTCGATGACGTGCGCGACGAGGTGGTCTACCTGCGCGTGAAATTGCGCAAGGAAGGGGCCGTCAACCGCAACGACTACAACGACGTCCGCACGCGTGTGGACTCGGTGCGCGCGGAAGCGCGCGGTGAAGCACGCGGTGAATCCCGCGGAGAATCCGCGCGTCAGGGAAGTTCGACCTGGCCGGCGGCCGGTTCCGGATCGTCATCCGGAGGGGGCTATGGCTCGGGCTCCGGGTCGAGCAGCGGTTCGGGCACGGGCTCGGGCACGTCGGGCGGTGGCGTCTACGGCGGCACGACGGATCAGCAGAACCCGTCGCGGCCCAACGCACCGGTGCGCCGCAATGAAGTGCCGGCCGGCCAGGAAGTCGACGTGCGCATCGAACGCGAGCTCAGCTCCTCGACCGCCCAGCCCGAGGACCGCTTCACCGCGACCACGATGGTGGACTTGTATCAGGGGAACGACGTGCTGATTCCCGCAGGTTCGACGCTACGCGGCGTCGTCAGCTCGGTCAACAAGGCGACGCGCACCGACCGCAAGGGCAGCCTGACGGTGGCATTCGACCAGATCACGGTTCGCGGCCGGAACTATCCGATCCGCGGCACGGTGACCCAGGCACTCGAGAGCGAAGGCATCAAGGGTGAGGCCGCGAAGATCGGCGCGGGCGCGGGCGTCGGCGCGATCATCGGCGGGATTCTGGGCGGCGCGAAGGGCGCCCTGCTGGGCGTCCTCATCGGCGGCGGCGGCACGATTGCGGCCACCGAAGGCAAGGACGTCGCCCTGCCGGCCGGTTCGGTCCTGCGGGTCCAGTTCGAGCAGCCGTTGGTGCTCAGATAATCGGGTCATTCGCTCGAGTCGGGTAATTGGGTCATCGACGTTTTCGGCGACCCGATTACCCGATTACTCAATTACCCAAGTCCCCAATTACCCGATTCCCAGCTTCTCCGAGCGCTGCCCTGGCCGCCCGGACCGTCTTGTCCACGTCCTTCTCCGTGTGCGCACCTGAGAGGAACCACGCCTCGAATTGTGACGGCGGCAGGTAGATGCCGCGCGCCAGCATGCCGTGGAAGAATTTCCCGTAGGCCACCGTATCGGCCTTCAGGGCGGACTGCAGATCGCGCACGGGCTCGCTCGTGAAGAACGGCGTCACGAGCGACCCGAACGCGTTCACCTGCATCGGCACTCCAGCGGCGCGGGCGGCATCTCCGAGACCGGCGGCGAGCTTCGCCCCGAGCTTCGCGAGATGGCGGTACAGCTTCGGCGAGAGCTCGGTCAGCGACCAGATCCCCGCGGTCATCGCGAGCGGGTTTCCCGACAAGGTGCCGGCCTGGTAGACCGGCCCCGCGGGCGCGACGAGCTCCATGACGTCTGCGCGGCCGCCGTAGGCGCCGACCGGAAGGCCGCCGCCGATGATCTTGCCGAGGCACGTCAAATCCGGCCGGACGCGGAACACCTGTTGCGCCCCTCCCGCGGCGGCGCGGAACCCGGAGATCACTTCGTCGAACACGAGCAGGATGCCGTCCTGATCGCAGATCGCGCGCAGCCCCGGCAGGAATTCCTCCCCCGGCGGCACCACGCCCATGTTCCCGGCAATCGGCTCGACAACGATCGCGGCGATCTGACTGCGATGCCGCGCGACCGCGGCCTCGACGGACGCGAGATCGTTGTAGCGCGCGAGCACGGTGTCGGCCGCCACGGCCGCGGGTACGCCGGGGCTCGTCGGCACGCCCAGCGTCAACGCGCCGGACCCTGCCTGCACCAGGAACGCATCGGCGTGCCCGTGGTAGCAGCCCTCGAACTTGAGGATCTTGTCGCGCTTCGTCGCGGCGCGGGCGACGCGGATCGCGCTCATGGCCGCTTCGGTCCCCGAGCTGACGAAGCGCACGCGCTCCATCGAGGGCATCAGGGTCGCGACCCGTTGCGCGAGGCGCGTCTCGAGATCCGTCGGTGCGCCGAAGCTCGTGCCGCGCGCGGCGGCGGCCCGGAGCGCTTTCAGCAGGCCCTTCGGCGCGTGGCCGTGGATGAGCGGTCCCCACGACATGACGTAGTCGATATAGGTGTTGCCGTCCACGTCTTCGATCCGCGCGCCTCTCGCGTGCGAGATGAAGAGCGGCGTACCGCCGACGGCCTTGAAGGCGCGTACGGGGCTGTCCACTCCTCCCGGGAGGATGCGGGAGGCGGCAGCGAAGAGTCGGTCCGACGTGCGTGAGCGCGGTCGTTTCGGGCGGAACATGCCCGTCACGATAGCACGCCATATGCGCCGGGGCCGGCTGACCCTCAGGCGCTACAGCGGGAGACGCAGCGTGGCGCGGCAGCCGCGCTCCGGTGTCCGGTTCTCGAGCGTGAGCGTGCCGCCGTGCGCTTCGGCGATCTGGCGGCTGAGCGCGAGCCCGATCCCGGAGCCTTGAGGCTTCGTCGTGAAAAAGGGGACGAACAGGTTCGAGGTGTCAGGTAGCCCCGGGCCTTCGTCCTCGATCGTCATTTGAAGGTAGCCGTCCTTTCGGGCCCAGTCGATCCGGACGTTCCCTCCGGCGTCAATCGTCGCATCCACGGCGTTCCGGACGATGTTGATGAGCAACTGCTCGAGCTGATCCGGGTCGGCATCCACCTGCACGTCGGCAGACGAGGTGACCTCGATCGGCAATCGGTCCTCGAGCTCCACGATTCGCCGGACCAGCGGGAGGATCTGGATCGGCCGCTCCTGGGGCTTGGGCAGCCGCGCCAGCTGCGCGTACGATCGGAGGAACCGCCCCAACGCGCCGGAGCGCGTCTCGATCAGGCTCAGGCCATCCTGGATCTCGGCGGCGCGCGGGATGTCGGGCACGCGCGAGATCATGCGCTTGATGCTGTGCGCGATGGACTTGATCGGCGTCAGCGAGTTGTTGATCTCGTGCGACAGGACGCGGACGATGCCCTGCCAGGCCTGCTGCTGCTGTTCGCGCAGGGCGCGGCTCAAGTCGGCGAAGACGAGGAGCTGGTGCGGCTTGCCGTCACGGTAGAACGTGGACCGCCGAAGCTCCAGTCGGGTCGAATGGCCGAACGCCCCTTCCACGAGGCGCGGCGTGTCGCCGCTCAGGTACGACTCCAGGCTCAGCGTGGCGGCATCGCGCCCGAGAATCTCGGTTGGCGCCTTGTTCAGCAGCCGGTCGGCGGCCGGGTTGGCCAGGACGAGCTTTTCGTCCTTGTCGAACGCGAACACCGCGACGTCGATCGCCCCCATGACGCTCGTCAGGAGCGCCGTGGACTCGACCGCCTCGGATCGCTGGCGCTGCAGCGTGTTGCCGAGGGAGTTGATCTCTTTCATCACGAGATCCGCGGCGCTTCCCGGCTTGGCGCCCGTCCCCCGGATCGAGTAGTCCCCCTCGTGCAGCGCGCCGAGCAGGTTCGCGGCCAGGAACAGAACGCGCGTGACCATCTGGTAGGCCGCGAGCGCGCAGCCCACCCAGACGACGAAGACGACCGCCGCCAGCGTCCACCGGACCTCGAAGCTGTAGCTCTGCCCCCAGATGACCCACACGAGCGCCACGGCCGACGGCAATCCTCCGAGCAGGGACAGGCCGACGACGGCCTGCTCGAGGCTCCAGTGGACTTTTCTTGGCGCTCGCGGCCGCCGCTGCGCGGCGGTGCCCTCCGGCCGCTCGCCTGGGCTCAGCTCGCGACGCTCGCTCTTCGTGGTTCGACTCGCGCTCACCACGCCCTGAGCATCGTCGAAGGGCGCAGCTCGTTCCGCTCCGTTCGCGTCTCCCGAGTGGCTATTCACGGACATTCAGCATTCAGCATTCAGCATTCAGCATTCGGCATTCAGCATTCGGCATTCAGCATTCGGCATTCAGCATTCGGCATTCGGCATTCAGCATTCAGCATTCAGCATTCACCATTCGGCATTCGGCATTCGGCATTCGGCATTCGGCATTCGGCATTCGGCATTCGGGATTCGGCATTCAGCATTCTGCATTCAGCATTCAGCATTCAGTACGCTCGCTCTTCGCAGCTCGCTCCGCTCCGTTCGCGTCTCCCGAGTGGCTATTCACGGACGCCATATTGCTGCAGGCGCCTGTAGAGCG
>JANOJK010000648.1:0-2488 GCA_031408165.1 Acidobacteriota bacterium
ACGGCGGCGCGCCGCACCCCTTCGACCGGGTCCTCGCAGCGGGCGAGCACCGCGTCCGTGCACTCGCGATAGCCGAAGTAGCCGGCGATGCGGACGGCCGACTCGCGCACGAGCGGATCGCCGTCTTCGAGCAACACCTTCACGCGCGCGCACATCTCCGGGTGCCCGAGCGAGTTCAGCGCGCCGACCGTGGCCTGCCGCACGGTGGCGTCCTCGTGCCCGAGCAGCGGCAGCAGCGCGTGAAACGCCTGCGGTTCTCCGATGCGCGCGAGCGCCGCCGCGGCGGCGACGACCGTGGCGCGCTCGTCGTCCAGCAGAAGGACGAGCGCCGGGACCGCACGCCGGTCACCAAGCCGGCCGAGCGCGGCAATGGCCGCCAGCCGCGTGTCGGGATCCTCCGCCGCCACCTGTTCGACCAGCAGATCCAGGATGCCGGCATCCTGGCGCACGATCGCCTCGACCACTTCGGCGCGGATCGACGGCTCGGCGAGCAGGCGCGTCAGCGCCCGTTCGACCGCCGGCCCGCGCAGCCAGCCGAGCAGCATGACGAGGGGCCGCAGGCCGTCCGGCGATGCGGCGGTGACCGCGTCGAGCACGCGCTGCGCGCCGGCGGGCTGGAGCGCGGCCTGGAACTCGGCGGCGACGTACGCCCCGCCGCCGTAGCGCGCTTCGTAGCGCTCGTGAAGCCGCGCCAGCGCGCGCGCGATCGCCGTCTCGGCCCCCCGCGTGTTGAGGATGTCCACGAGCGGCCGCACCGCTTCCGCGCCGGCGAGATCGCCGAGCGCATCGATGACCGGCTCGCGGATGTCGTCGCGCGCGAGCAGCGGCACGAGCCGCAGGGCGACGCGGCTGTCGTTGATCTGCGCGAGCGCGTCGACGGCCGGAAAGGCGAGAAAGAAATCGCCGGTCTCCGCGATGTCGGCGAGCGCCTCGACGGCGTCGGCGGCGCGCAGGCGGCCCAGCGCCTCGATGGCATGGAAGCGGACGTTCGGATCCTCATCCCCGAGCGCGGCGACGAGCGCGCTGACGGCCGCGGGCTGCTGCTGCTCGCCGAGCGCGAGCGCCGCCTGCATGCGGAGGTCGGCCTCCGGCCCTTCCAGCAACTCGATGAGCGGCGCCGTGACGTCCATGTCCGACGTCGCGAGCAGCGTCAGCGCGCTGCTGAGCACGTTGAAGTCGTGGTGCTCCTCGCGCAGCGCGCGGAGCAGCGACGCCAGCATGTCGCGGTGCGCGTGCCGCGAGAGCCCTTCGACCGCCGCGCGCCGGACGCGCCAGTCGTTGTCGCGTAGCGCCGGCTCGAACGCTCCGGGCTGCTCGAGCGCCGCCGCCGCGGCCACCTGGCGCGCCGCCGCCGCCCGCACCTCCGCGTCCGGACTGCGGAGCGCCGCGGCCAGCTCGCGCTCGGCGTCCAGGCGCGCGGTCACGTCCTCGATCGTCGCCATGACGCCCACGATGCGCGTGTCCTCGCGGAGCGCACCGAGCGTGACGCGCTGCTGCATGGTGTCGAAATGCGGTGACGGTTCCGACGGCGCGCAGGGCACGAGGTAGTGGTGGAAGGTCGGCGCGAGGACCTGCACTTCACCCGTCGCGAGGACCTGCTCGAAGCGCGCCAGCAGGCCGCGGTCCGCGAGGCCGGGAATGACGCTCGTCAGCGCGCGGCCGCGCGCCTCGGTCACGGGGATACCCGTCACGCGGACCAGCCAGTCGTCCCAGGTGCGGACGGTCAGGCTGGCGTCAACCGTCAGGATGCCGATCGCCGGACTCAATGCCCGTTGGTCCGCGTGGAGCGCCCATTGGCTCCGTTCGCCGCGGCACGGAGGTCTTTCACGCCCGCCGTCAGCGCCTCGGCGTAGCGCACCAGATCCGCCGCCGTGGTGCGCGTCTGCGCGACGTTGGACGCGTTGCGCTCCGTGATGCGGCGCAGCTCCGCAAGCTCGGCGACGATGGCGGACGCGCCCAGGGCGTGGTCCCGGTTCGTGCGCGTGATCGCCTTGATCCTGGCCGCGGTGTTGGTGGCGGCGCCCGACATGTCCTTCATGACGCGCCCCTGCTCCTTGAGCGCCCTGGCGGCCTGGTCGGCCTCGTGGCGCATCGAGTCGGAGGCCTTGGTGATGTCAGCCGCCGCATTGGCCTGCTCCGCCATCGCCTTCGACACCGATCCGATGACGCGGTTCAGGGAGTCGGCGGCGCGGACGATTTCGTCGGCGGCCCGCGCCTGCTCGGCGACCGCGCGCGTGGTCGCGGCGGCGCCCCGCCGCATCGACTCCGTGGCCTGCGCGATCTCGGAGGCGCTCTTCGCCTGTTCGGCCGTGGCCTTGCGCACCTGGACGGCGAAGCGCGTGGTGCTCTGCGCGGCCTTGATGATGTCGCGGGAGGCGCGGGTCTGCTCGGACACGGCCTTGCTGACCTCCTGCGCGATCCTCCGCATCTGGGTCGTCGCCTGCACGACGCCGGCCGCGACCGTCGCCTGCTCGGCCGTCGACGCGGC
>JANOJK010000683.1:0-3041 GCA_031408165.1 Acidobacteriota bacterium
GCAGGTGACGAGCGACGCCCCGGTCGTTGACACGAAGAGGATGGGCACCTCGACCAACGTGAGTGTCGAGGAGCTCCAGAACATTCCATCCTCGCGCGATCCGTGGGTCGTGCTCCAGACCGTCCCCGGCATCATCGTGGACCGTGTGAACGTCGGCGGCGCCGAGTCCGGGCAGCAGTCGTCCTATCAGGCCAAGGGGGCCAGCAGCGGCGAGAACACGTGGAACATGGACGGGATCGCGATTACCGACATGGCCGCGACCGGTTCGACGCCGACCTACTACGACTTCGACATGTTCCAGGACATGCAGGTCACGACTGGCGGCGCCGACGTGACGAGCCCGACGCCGGGCGTGCAGTTGAACATGGTGCTCAAGAGCGGCAGCAATACGCCGCGCGGCAGCACGCGCATCTATTTCGAGAACGAAAATCTGCAGGGTAATAACCTGTCCAAGGAGCTCGCCGCGGCTATTGGCGGCCAAACCGGCAAGGGCAACCGCATGGCTCAGTACTACGACACTGGCTTCGAGCTCGGCGGGCCACTCTGGAAGAACCGCCTCTGGGCGTGGGGTGCCTACGGCAGGACCCACGTCGACGTGATCACGCTCAGTGGCACTCACGATCGCACGGAGCTGAAGGATTCGTCCTTCAAAGGTACGGCCCAGGTCGGCAAAGGCGTCCGCACGAACTTCACGTTCTTCCGCGGCGACAAGCAGAAATTCGGCCGAGGCGCAGGGCCGACGGTGGCGGACGAGTCGTCGTATAACCAGAGCGGTCCGACATCGTTGTACAAAGGCGAAGGTAACTTCGTCGTCGGGAACAGTCTGTTCCTCGTCGCACGCGCCTCCCACGTGAAGGGTGGGTTCCAGCTCGCCGCGCGTGGCGGTCCAACGGCGCAGATGTATGTCGATGATGGCGGCGTGACGCGCGGATCCGCCGACACCTACAAGACCGATCGTCCGCAGGACAACGTCTCCGTGGACGGCAACTCGTTCCGCGGGAAGCACGAGCTGAAGTTCGGGTTCGGCTGGCGCAAGGCGTCGGTCGATTCGAGCGACGTCTACCCGGGCAACGGCGTGATCAGTTATCACGACGGCTACCCCGACATCCTCGCGAAGATCACCCGTCCCAATCGGACCCTGACCGATACCGTCTACACCAGCGCCTACGGCGGCGACACCTGGTCGATTGACCGGCTGACGCTCAACCTCGGCGCGCGATGGGATCGGCAGGCGGCCTCTCTGGGCGCCGCGAGCGTGCCCGCCAGCAGCGTTCTGCCGTCCTTGCTGCCCGCGCTGACGGCGACGCCGACGAAGAATGCGGTCGTCTGGAACGCGGTGACGCCGCGGCTCGGCATGACCTACGCCCTGACCGAGGACCGCAAGACACTCGCGCGGGCCAGCTATTCGATGTTCGCGTCGCAGCTCGGTGCGACGGCCGCGGGCACCATCTCGGCGATCCAGTATTCGGCAATCTATTACTACGCCATCGACACCAACGCGAACAAGATCGCCGATCCGTCCGAGATTCTCTTCGGGCTCGGCAACGTCGGGTACTACGGATTCGACCCGCTCAACCCGACGCGTCTGAGCACGATCAACCAGATCGGCAAGTACAAGACACCGAAAACGCACGAAGTAATGGTTGGCATGGACCACGAACTGATGGCGAACTTCGGCATCAGCAGCACGTTCACCTACCGGCGCTACGGCCAGAGCAACTGGAACCCACGCATCGGCGTGACGTCGGCCAGCTACCGGCAGACCGGCACGCTCACGGGGACCACCGACCCGATCGGCAGCTTCAGTGCGCCGTTTTACGCGATCAACCCGAGCGCGATTCCCCCGGGGGGCGGCAGAAGCTACGAGGAGCGGAAGGGCTATCACCAGAGGTTCCTCGGCCTCGAAGCCAGCGCCGTCAAGCGGATGTCGAACAAGTGGATGGCGCGGTTTGGTTTCTCGACAAACGACCACCGCGAGTACTTCAAGGGGGCGAGCGCGCTCGAGGACCCGACGCCCGGTCCGGGGTCTCCCAACATCGACGGCGGGATCGTGGTGACGCGCACCGGAGGCAGCGGCAAGAGCAACATCTACATGGTGCTGCCGAAGTACCAGGTGGTGGCCAACGGGATGTATCAGGCTCCGTGGGGCGTGAACGTGGGCGCCAACTGGGTCATGCGGCAGGGCTACGCGATCCCGTACTTCCGCAGCAACGTCGCAACCGGCGATACACTCTCGAACGCCAAGAGCGTACTGGTTGTGGACGACGTGACGCGGTTCCGTCTGCCGCGCGTGAGCTCGCTCGACGCGCGGCTCGAGAAGGCGTTCAAGATCCGCACACTGAACATGATGCTGGATCTGGACGTCTTCAACATCACCAATGCCGCCACGGTGCTGGGCAAGCAGTACGACCTTCGCCGCACCGGCGCCACCGGCTTCGACAAAGTGCTCGAAATCATGAACCCGCGCATCCTGCGCCTCGGGGCGCGGGTCAACTTCTAGAGCGCGGACCGCTGCGGCGGATCGCGGCTGCGGAATACGCGGAAACAGGGGCGCGGATCACGGCCGCCCATACACGGAACACGGCCACGGACTACGCGGAGAACGAGTACACTGACCCCGGGGTTGCCACGGCAGCCCCGGGGCTTTTTTTGTGGCGTGCCAGCGCCAGACGCACACGGCGGTAACCTGCTTATGCTTCGTACCCGAGCCCTGCTGACCGCGCTCTGTCTTTCAATGTTCCTCGCCGCCTGCGGCGGCGGGGGCGGCGGCGGGGGAACCACCCCGCCGGGTGGCGGCGGGACGACCCCGCCGCCGGCCCCGACGACGAACCCCTGCACGACGGCGCTTCTCGCGGACATGTCGGAGAACCGCTCGATCGAGAACAGCTCACAGGGAAGCGGGCCGGCCGCCGGCAAGAAGGCGCTCGTCGACGGCAATCCGCGCGGACGCCTGACCGAGGCGATTGCGCTGAACCGCTGGGCGGACGAGCGGCGCCGCAACCTGCAGATCAGGGCGTCGGTCGAGGCGACGAGGCTGGGCG
>JANOJK010000703.1:0-3537 GCA_031408165.1 Acidobacteriota bacterium
AAGGCTCATGGCGGCGGCGCGGAACATATTCGACGATCCAGATGGAGAGGGGCAGTGATGACTTTGAATGTCCAGACCGATCGCACGCTCGTTCGCGCCGATGGGCACAGCGCCCGCTACGTCCGCCTCTCGTTTGCCGCGCCCGAGTCCCCGCGCGCGTCCACGCGCGAGCCCGTCAACGTCGCGTTTGTCATCGATCGGTCCGGATCGATGGGCGGTTCGAAGATCCAGCTCGCCCTCGAGGCCGTCGTGCAGGCGCTGCGGATGCTCAAGTCGTCCGACCGCTTCTCGGTCGTCTGCTACGACCAGCAGATCGACGTGGTCGTGCCGTCCACTCTCGCGAGCGCAGAAGCGGTGCGCAACGCCATCGTACAGGTGCAGCAGTTACAGCCACGCGGGAGCACGGACCTGGGGGCCGGATGGTTGAAGGGGTGCGAGGAGCTCGCGCAGCATCTCCAGGGCGGCCAGGTTGCGCGGTGCCTGCTGCTCAGCGACGGGCTCGCCAATCACGGGATCACCGATCGCGGCGAGCTGGCGCGTCACGCCGAGGAACTGCGGGCGCGCGGTATCACGACGTCCACGATCGGACTTGGCGCGGACTTCGACGAGGTGACGCTGGAAGGGATGGCAAGGGCCGGCGCCGGGCATTTCTACTACGTGGAGACGCCCGTACAAATCCCCGACTGCCTGACCGGCGAAATAGGCGAAGCGCTCGAGATCGTGGCGCACGACGTGGCCGTCACCGTCCACGCCGGCGACGGCATCGGCGTGACGACGCTCAATCGCTTTCCAGTGCGGCGGGACAGCGATGGGCGCTTGTCCGTGCGGCTCGGCGACCTCGCGTCGCGCCAGGATGTGGAGGTCGTGTTCCGCCTGAAGTTCCCGAATGGGAAGGCGGGCGACAGCGCGCGGGCGATCTTCAGCGTCACGGATGCCCGCGGCGCCATCAGCGAGCCCGACACCGACGCCATCTGGACCTATGCGGATCATCACGCGAACGACACGCAGCCCCGCAACGTCATCGTCGATCGCGCCGTGGCGAAGCTCTACGCGGCACAGGCAGCCGCCGAGGCGCTCGAACTGAATCGCGCCGAACAGTTTGACAAGGCAACCGCACGGCTTCGGGCGACCGCCCGGCGTATCAAGCAGTATGCGGGGAACGATCCCGAACTGCGCGCGGTTATCGAGTCGCTCCGCGAGCGTGATGTCATCTACGCGCAGCCGATGATGGCGGCGATGAGCAAGTCGGAGCACTACGCGAGTATGAATGTCTCGAAGATGCGGGACCCTGCGGGCAAGGCGCGGCGCCGCCCCTAAGGTAAGGGTCCCTCGCCGCGCTTGAAGGACCTGAATGGCTGTGGACTACCAGCACTACGTTATTGTCAGCGGCCCGCGAACGGCAGTCGCGGAGTTCAGTCATCGCATCGCGCTGGTCGTCAACCGTCGCGTCGCCGGCGTCAGACACCAGAACATCGTGCCGTTCTCCTTCGAGTCGATGTATGCGATGGCACGGATCAAGGGAGACGTGCCGCACGATCCCTACGACATGAAGCGTTGGCCGATAGTGCCACGCGGACGCCTGGCCGAGGTCCGGTACATGTTTCACACGCGCAATCTCGAGGTGCATCCATTGCTCAAACGGCTGTCGGCGTGTGTGCCGCGCGTCAGCTTTGTGCTGGTGACATGGTGCCTGGACGACGACGACCTGGCTCCCTTCACGATTCGAAATGGTCGACTCCGCGGCACGTGGCTCGGGGGAGACTGGGGACAGCAGTTCTGGGAGCGAGCGGCCGTGAAGTTCAAAGTGCCGCTGGACGCGGCGGCATACGAGAACGACATGCTCCGGGCGACCGCCGAATCATGGAGGATCGACGCGGCGATTCAGATTGCGACAGGGACGTCACGTCGATACCAGTGGACCGGCGGGCGCATATACCGGGATTTGGCCGACGAACGGGACAACTTCATGGTAAATCTTGCGCGAGCGATCACGAAGGTCGAGGGGACGTAACCCACCGGCCGGTTGCAAGTCCGGCCAAAGTCGTAGACGTGGAGGCGGCGATGTTTGTGATTGAAAAGCGGACTCGACCAGACGCGGAAGCGCAGTATCTCTCGCCAGGTTCATCGACACCAGGAACGGCCTGCTGGACCGAGTTCATGGCCTGGCGCGGAGAGAAGCCGATCACCGTCCAGTGGAAGCTCCCGGAAGCAGTGCCGGCCAGGCTGCCCGGCGATTTGGGTGTTTCGGACGTTTCCTGACCCTCGCGATAACACCAGTTCGTAGCCTGGCTCCAGAATAGCCAGCCCTTGGCCCGCGGCGTCGAAGAGTGTTCGACACGCGCCCAGTTCCTCTGCCTCGGCTCCTACCTGCGTAATGAGCCCGTTGCACGCCGAGCGCACCTCGCATGGACGGCTCTCAGTCGCGCGGCGCATTTCCACCCGTACGAACCCCCGACGCGGGAAGAGCTCCTCGCGTGGCACGATGCCGTTCTGCAGTTGCTGGGGACGACCGAAGAAAGCTGGCGCGGCTGACCCGGTCGGCGACCCTTGGTATCGCGGTTACCCACTTCGGACGCTGACGAACCTGCGTATCGCTTCGCTGCGGGATGACGCAGATCTTGCCATCTTGTGCTGGCCCGAGGACGATGCCATCGTCGTCAAAGATGGAGAGGAGGGCTCGGGTTGACACCGACATGATTCAACGCGCGGTTGTCAGAATCCGCGGTCAGAACGTCATGCTCGATTCGGACCTGGCGTCGCTGTATCGGGTGGATGTCAAGGCCCTGAACCAGGCGGTCAAGCGCAACCGGCAGCGGTTTCCACCCGATTTCATGTTCCAGCTTACGGCTGGAGAAATCGCTCCTTTGCGGTCACAGATTGTGACCGCAAACCCAGGTCGCGGCGGTCGTCGGACGCCCCCATACGCGTTCACCGAACAGGGCGTGGCCATGTTATCCAGCGTGTTACGAAGCCGGCGGGCCGTCCGCGTCAACATCGAAATCATGCGCGCGTTCGTGCGGCTGCGTCGCATGCTCGGCGCAAACGAAGAACTGGCCAGAAAACTCGACGCCCTCGAGCGGAAGTACGATGGCCAATTCCGCGCGGTGTTTCAGGCCATCCGTGAACTGATGACGCCTTCGCGGCGCCCCCAGCGGACGATCGGCTTTCAGGGTGGCGTCGATGATCCCTCGAGGAAGACGACACCTTCGTCAGTCATTAGGTCGACGACACCTCCGAAGAGCGTACGATGAGATCGTGGCAGTGATGCCGCCATCCACCTCTGACCGTGCGCATGAACTCCTTCGCCAGATGCTCGGCCCGGAGGCATCCTTCCGCGACGGCCAGCTTCAAGCCATCGTCGCCTCCGTCGAAGAGCGGGCGCGCACCCTGATCGTTCAGCGCACCGGCTGGGGAAAGAGCCTCGTCTACTTCATCGCCAGCAAGATCCTGCGCGAGCAAGGCGCAGGACCCACCCTGCTGATCAGCCCGCTCCTGTCGCTGATGCGCAACCAGGTTGAAGCTGCCGAGCGGATCGGG
>JANOJK010000903.1:0-1690 GCA_031408165.1 Acidobacteriota bacterium
CAAAGCCGACAACGCCCATCAGCTCTCGGTACGTGGCAGTTGATCGTTTCCTGGAGCCTGCGGCAAGTGTCGCACCGAACGCGAGCACCGGAGCTGACAGCCAGACGAAGATTCCGAGAACAATCCAGTTGCTCCACCCCATGAGGCCCGTCACTATCCACCACGGCATCGTTGACGCCGAGGATCCGGTCGTCACCAGGACGGCTTGAAAGAGCGCCCAGACGGCGTAACCCAGGACGGACAGGGCGATGATTCTGACCGCGAGACTTCTAGTAGCCGAACTCGTGGTGCGGACTTCTGGAGGCGCCGGAATCCGGCCCGCGCCAGCCTGCCACACCAGTCCGTGAGTGAAGAAAGAGAGAGGCCACAATACGAGCGCGTACCCGCCAAAGGTGAGGCCCCACAGGACCGCCAGGACAAGCTCGATCAGGGCAGCCGAAACCCTCACGCTGCGGGCGCCGGGAACGGGCGATAAGACGGCCATGCCGATCGCAAAGCAAGCCGCCGCAACGTATAGATAGAATAGCGACCCGGCGATCTGGGCCCACCGTGGCTTGTTGTGCAACGGCCAGGACATACGTCCTATGAGGATGCCAATGAGCGGGGCGATGACGATGCCACCCCAGATCCGGTGGCCGAATGCCCGGTATCCGATGAACCCTGCAATCAGAGCCCACATCAGTCCTGATGCGGCTGACAGCTTTACCGTCGGCGAAAGCAAATGGACGGTGGTGAGCTCGCCGCGCTTGAACATAGTCGCTTTCCTCTGGTGTGCTCTACGCAGGTGTTGACTGTCGCTGGTGCGCGGCCGTCCATCGCTGGCAGAGGTCGCCGGCGGCAGCTTTCCAGATCGGGTAATTAAAGACGAAGCCACTTTGAAGCAGACGGCCGGGCACGACGCGCCGGCTCTTGAGAATGAGCTCGGTCTCAGTCCGCATGAACACGGCGCCGATCTCCAGCATCCACTTGGTCGCTGGCAATCCCACGGGAGTGCCCGAGGCCTCACGCAGCGTCCGCATGAATTCCTCGTTGGGGACCGGATTGGGCGCAGCGAGGTTCACCGCGCCATCGATCTCGTCGTGGTCGATGAGCCAGCGCGTGGCGCGAACGAAGTCTTCGAAGTGAATCCAGGATACGAACTGACGCCCGTCCCCAGCGGTACCTCCAAGTCCACGTCGGACGAGCGCCAGAAGCGTGTCCAGGATGCCCCCGGCATCCGGGCTCATCGTCATCGCTGACCGGAGTGCGACCTTGCGCGTCTTCGGGGTTGCGACCTCCTCGAGCGCGCACTCCCACGCTTGCGCCACCTCGATGCTGAAATTCCAGGCGCTTGGTGCGCCGGACTCGTGACCGCCGATCAAGCCCGTAGCCTCGTCGTTCGGCGCGTCATACCGGTGAGCGTAGATCGTCGCGGTGCTGGCCTGGAGCCACAGTCGCGGTGGCCGGCGCGCCTGCGCGATGGCTTCGCCAATCGCGTGCGTTGATTTCACTCTGGAGTCGAGGATCTCTTGCCGATTGCCCGGCGTGTATCGGCAGTTCACGCTTCGCCCGGTGAGGTTGATCACGACGTCGCTGCCATCGACTTCGCTGACCCACGGACCCGGAGTGTCACCATCCCAGGCAACGGTGCGCCATGGCGACGGCTGCGGCCGACGGCTGAGCACGACCACCTCGTACCCGTCGGCGTGCA
>JANOJK010000730.1:0-1764 GCA_031408165.1 Acidobacteriota bacterium
GGTGAGTCCCGTCACAAGAATGACGGGCGTCATTCGCGTCAGCGCGTCGCGCTTCAGGGTTTGACACAGCACGAAGCCATCGCCGTCTGGAAGGACGACATCGTGACGGATGACATCCGGGTTGTGGCTTGCCACCGCCTCGAGTGCAGAAGCAGCGTCAGCCGCGACACATACGGAGTAGCCTTCTGTGGTGAGCAGGCGCGTTAACAGGCTGGAGACGCCAGGATCATCATCAACCACAAGCACTCGAGCGCCGTCGACTACACTCATGTCCTATCCCTCTGTCGGTGAGCCGGGGATTGAGAGTCGAATCCTCCGGAGATCAGGGTCGTCAAGGAATAGCGTGAGCCCCACCTTGCCACCCTCGGCCCCCGCTCGGTCGCGCAATCCCTCTTGCGCGAGTGCGGCATCTGCGGTCATAACCAGCATCAACAAAAATAGCAGTGTTTTCTGCAACTGTCCTTGAATTCGGAGATTCGTCGCCTACCGAAATCCCAGGCTCACCAAAGGTTCGGCCGCGGCAACGGCAGGCAGCGTGATCATCCGGACGAGCCCTTTTCGGCGGTCGATCGTGAAGATCGTGCGTGTTCCGTCCTGCGACCACGAGAACGCCTGGCCTTCCGCCTCGAGGGCGATCGTCGCCACGTGTATCAGCACGGGTCCCATCGGCGGTCGCGCGACGACGTACATCTCCGGACGGTCGTGCCCGAGCAGGTACAGCCACCCGTCGGGTCCGATCGCGCCACCCGAGGCGGCGTGCGGCGCCATGCGCTCGAGCACCGTCGACGGCAGCAGCCATCCGCCGGTGCGGCGCCAGTCTGCGTCGAAGGTCACGACACTCGAGAAGCGATGATCCTTGAACGGGACGCCGCCCGTGCCGTCATACTGCGCGAAGCCGGCGATCCACCCGTTGCGATACCGCTCGAACCAGGTGAGCGACCCTTCGTCGAGCATGCCGAGACTGTGACTGTCGACGTGGCTGAGGGTCGCGCTGTCGAACACCTCCACCGACGACCCCATCGGCGTCAGCGGGTAATTCGAGTTGGCGCAGCGGAGCCGGGCGCCGTCGGCGAGGCAACTGTTCAGGTGGCGGATCAATCCATTCTGGACGCCGGTCCACTGGCCGACGCGCCGGCCGGACGCGATCTCGTACTTCGCGATGACGGTGTTGTCGACCGCGTAGAAATGCCGCGCGTCGGCGGCGACCCCCTGATCGGCTTCCGGCGCCTGAAACACGCGCAGCGTGCGCGCGGTCAGGTGGCGGATCTCCTGAGGCGTGTCCTGGGGACTCTGCGCGTCGGCACCCGGCGCCCGGGGCACAGGCACGATCGCCGGCATCAGCACGGCGGCGCCGATCAGCAGGCCCCAGAGCAGCGTCGATCCGGCGGCATGCGTCACGCCGCTCATCGTCTCATGCGGGCCGATCATGCGGGCCGGGAATCCGACAAAGACCTGCGGGTGGTGTACTGAAACGCGCGAGATCGTCGACAAGCACTTTGGAGTACGCGGCGAGCGCCGGCCCGATCGGGCGCCGCCAGCTCTGGGAATTGCCGCTCGGGGGGGCGACCAGCGGATCTCCGTCCATGTACGAGCTCGGCGGGCGGCAGTACCTCCTGGTTACGGCCGCGACGCCCGCTGGCAGGAGCGACACCGTACCGGCGGTCCAACCGGCGGCCCCGACGGGCGTCGTCGCCTACGCACTGCCGCGAAACTAATTACAATCGCTCGACGTCATGACCGACTTGGACGAGGGCGCAGTCGATC
>JANOJK010000738.1:0-3300 GCA_031408165.1 Acidobacteriota bacterium
CGCGCACGGTTACGGCCGGCAGCTCGACCACCTACAGCGTCACCGTTGCGGGGAAGAACGGTTTCTCCGGGACGGTGTCCTTCGGGGTCTCCGGCGCGCCGGCGGGCACGACGGCAACTTTTGCCCCGGCTTCCGTGACGAGCGGCGGCACGTCGACCCTCAACGTGGCGACGTCGGCGAATACGCCGGCCGGTACCGTCACTCTGACCGTTACCGGCACGAGCGGGACATTGAGCCGCACCACCGCCGTGACCCTGAGCGTGGCGGCGCCCCCTCCGACCGGCGGTTCAGGGTCGATCGGAATCAATTTTGTCGGCGGCAGCCCCTCGAGCATGGCCGCGGCCGAGACCGCCGGGGTGGTCGCGGCGTCGCATTGGAACAATGCCGTCGGCGCGGCGCGCAGCACCCCCCTGGCCCTCGTCGAGGACACCGGAGCGGCGACGATGGCGACGGCGACGTGGTCTGCGGCGGGCGGCGTCTGGATGCTGCCGACGACAGACGAGGCGGGGAATCCGAGGATGATGAAGGGCTACCTCGACACCAACAGCACGGCGTCCACGACCGTGTCCGTCGCCGGGCTCCCACAGCGTCAGTACGACGTCTACGTCTACGCCGACGGCGACAATCGCGGGTACGCGCGCGGCGCGGCCTACACTCTCAGCGGTGCGGGCATCACGACGACGACGATCAATCTCGTCGATCCCGCGGGCGCGAACTTCACCACCGCATTCACGCGCGCCGATAACTCCGGCGGCAACTACGTGAAGTTCACCATCGCGGCGACAGGCTTCACGCTCACCGCCGCGCCGACCACGGCCGACACCGCGACCCGGCGGGCCCCGGTGAACGGGATCCAGATTGTTCCGGTGGGGACACCGCCGCCGCCACGGCCGGCCATCGCGATCGACTTCGTGGGGAACAACCCGGCCGCGATGGCGCCCGCCGAGACGGCGGGCGTCGTTCCGAAGTCCCACTGGAACCAGGCCTCGGGATCGACGCGCAGCACGCCCCTTGCGCTCGTCGACGACACGGGCGCCGCCACGAGTGCGGCGGTGACCTGGACCGCCAACGGCACGTGGGTGACGCCCATCACCGACCAGGCCGGCAACCGGCGGATGATGAAGGGCTATCTCGACACGAGCAGCACGAGCAGTACGACGGTCACGGTGACGGGGCTTCCGTCGGGGGCGTACGATGTCTACGTCTACGCCGACGGTCACAACTACGACTTCTGGCGTACCGCGGCGTATCGAATCAGCGGCGCGGGCGTGACCCCGACAACGATCAACCTGACCGATCCCGCCAGCACCAATTTCGACGCGACATTCGTGGCGGCCTCCGGATCCAACGGCAATTACGTCAAATTCAGTGTCAACGCGACCGGATTCACCCTGACGGCCACGCCGGTCAGCGGCGGCAACGCCTCATTGAGGGCCCCCGTGAACGGCATTCAAATCGTACCCAAGTAAGGGCATAATCGGGGGACATGCGCGCCCTCTTCGTTGCCGGTTTCCTCGTCTGGACGGCGATGCTCGGGCTGGCCCAGCAGGGCCGGACACCGGGCGCATCCCGCCCACCTGCGCCCGCAGCGCCGCCGCGCGCCGCGATGCTGACGGAGCAGGCGGCCAACGACGGGTTCGAGCGGATCGTCAAGCCGTTCGTCGTCACCAATTGCGTGCCCTGCCACGGCAACGAGACCCACAAGCGGGATCTGAACTTCGAGGCCCTGACCTGGGCGACGACACTGACCGCGGATCGGGAACGGTGGGACGACGTCGTGCAGAAGCTGCGCGACCGGGAGATGCCGCCGGCCGACGAGCCCCAGCCGGCGGAACATCAGCGGCAGGGAGTGGCCGAATGGCTCTCGCGGGAGCTGACGCGCATCGACCGGGCGACGCCGCCCGACCCGGGGCGCGTCACGGCCCGGCGGTTGAATCGCGCTGAGTACAACAACACGATCCGCGATCTGCTGGGCGTGGACACCCGTCCGGCCGACGACTTCCCGCAGGACGATTCCGGGTACGGATTCGACAACATCGCAGACGTGCTGTCGTTGTCGCCGGCGCTGATGGAGAAGTATCTGTCGGCCGGGGAGCGCGTCGCGCGCGCCGCGCTGTTCGGCCCGCCGGCGCTCCCGCCGACGTTGACGCGCCTGCGCTCCGAGGGCCGCCGCGCCGGGGACGCGCGCACGATGCCGGCGCAGTACGACGTCACCGGGCTCAGTCTCCCGAACGCGTTTCACGCCGTGCACCGCCTGCCGGTCGAGGCTGAATACGTCGTCCGCGTGTCGCTTGGCGGCGTCCGGCCCGCCGGCGCCGAACCGATCACCGTGGCGCTCTGGGTGGACGAGCAGCAGGTCGCCTCCCGCACGCACGACCCGGAACGTGCGGCGACCTTCGCCGACGATCGCCAGGACTTCGGCGGGCAGACCATGGAGTTCCGCCTGCGGCTGCCGGCGGGCGACCACGCGCTGGCCGTCGCGATTCCACGGATTTACGAAGGACTGCCGCCACGCTACGGCGGACCCAACCCCTCCAGCCGGCCCGACCCGCCGCGGAAGGCCTTCACTCCGCCGCCCGGGGCGTCGGCCGAACGCGTCGCGCAGATGCGGAAGCGATTCGACGATACGGAGGCCGAGCTCCAGAAGATTCCGTTGAACGGCGTGCGGGTGGGGGCCGTCGAGGTCGGAGGCCCCTACTCGCAGGTGACGGGTGCTTCGCAGGCCAGCACCGGCCGCATTTACACGTGCGGCCACGGCAGCGGCGGCGGGCACCAGGCGTGGTGCGTCACGCGCATCATGACCCGCCTTGCGCGGCGGGCGTTCCGCCGGCCGGTGTCCGCGAGCGAGGTGGAGACGTACACCGCGCTCGCGCGCCGCGCGCAAGAAGACGAAGGCTCGTTCGACGAGGGGCTGGCCGTCGGGATCCAGGCGCTGCTGGTGTCGCCCGATTTCCTGTTCCGGATCGAGCGAAACCGCCCGGCCCCGCGCGCGGCCGTGTCGCAGCTTGTCACCCAACACGAGCTGGCGTCGCGCCTGTCGTACTTCCTCTGGGCAAGCATGCCCGACGAACCGTTGCGCCGCGCGGCGGATTCGGGGACGCTGCGCGATCCGGTCGTCCTCACGGCGCAGGTCCGGCGCATGCTGCGCGACCCCAAGGCCACGGCGCTCGCGGAGCAGTTCGGCGGACAATGGCTCCAGTTCCGCGCGCTGGAGTCGCTCACCCGCGATCGTGAGCGCTTTCCTGATTTCGAAGACTACCTGCGCCGCTCGATGCGCCGCGAGACGGAGCTGTTTGTCGC
>JANOJK010000789.1:0-3052 GCA_031408165.1 Acidobacteriota bacterium
GCCCGGCCACCGCCGCGATCAGAGTCGTTTACGGATGCACGCTTCCATCCACCCCCGGGTAAACTCTATCATCGCGATTTCTCCTGTCCCGGATGCCCGCCTGTCGCACCTACTCTTTCGGTGCCACGTAGCTTTTTCGCGCGCGCGGCTTCAGCCCGCCCTGGCTGACGCGCACGTTGATGTCGTGGACTTTGCCGTCGCGCTTCGGGGGCGCGAAACCGAGCAGGTACTGTGTGTGCAGCTCGTCGGCCACGCCCGCAAACGCGGCGCCGAGATCCTGCCCGGCGCGAATCTCGGTGTAACCGCCGCCCGTCTCTTCCGCGACGCGCGCGAGGCCGGCGTCGGGCATGTCGGCCAGGAGCATCGCCTGGAGCCCGCCCGGGCCGGCGCCCGGCGGCGGCCGCCTGCCGCGGCTGCGCATGCCGATTGCGTAGATCATCACGTCTTCCCGCTGGGCGCGGTCGATCACCCCGCCCTGGCTCGCCGGCCGTTGACGGAGGTTCAGCATCCCGGTGTCCTTTCCGTCGCTGAGCACGAGAATCACCTTGCGCCGGTCGTCGCCCGTGCCAAACGCCCCGATCGCCTCGTCGATCGCGCGCCACAATGGTGTGGGCGCATCGGGTGCGATCGCCGTCGGCAGCGCGGAGCGGAGCTCGCCCGGATCCTGCGTGAAGGCGGGGCTGATCGTCACCTCGTGCCCGAACGCGCCAACCCGCACGCCATCGTCGGGCCGAAGGCGCGCGAAGAGTTGCGCCGCGGACGCGCGCAGCAGCGGGAGGTTGCCCTCCATGCTTCCTGAGACATCGAGCATGACGATCAGCCGGATGGGCTGGGGGCTCTTGTCGAACTGGGTGACCGGCTGCGGCGTGCCCTCGTCGCGCACCTCGAACTGGTCCCGCGTGAGGGTCGTGACGAGGCGGCCGTCGCGATCCGTCACGGTGACGAAGACGCGAACCGTGTCACTGCCGCCGCGAAAGCTCGGCTGCTGCTGCACTGCCGCGCCGACGCCCAGGGCGGACGCGATCAGCATTCCGCTCGCGATGAACCGCATCATGGATTCAGCATATATGCACTATTCACATACATGAAACCGCGACCACCGATCCCGGCGGAGATTGAAGACTATCGCGACCGGAGCTGGTGCCGTGAAGCGATGCGACAGATCGAGACGGCTCCAGACGCCGAACGCTTCATCGAGCAGGTCGGCTTCACCGCGTGCCTGACCGATTCGCGACGGCCGGGTCCGTCGCTCTACGTGGCGGTGTGTGGACGCCGCGACGCGGTGATGCCGCGCAACGTGCAGAAGGACCCCGAGGCCTCGCTGACCTGGCTGCTGAAGGACGAGATCGTGAAGCGCGGCAAGGTCTACTACGCCAAGCTCGCGCGCGGCAAGACCATGTTCATCGCACCGCGCATGATTTCCCACTTTTGTGCCGTGTGGGGTGTGCGCAGATCCGATGAGAAGCGTCTCCTCAGCAGTCACGCGCGCGCGATCCTGAAAGTGCTTCGCAAGGAGTGGGAGATGGGATCCGCCGACCTGCGCGAGGAATCAGGTGTGAGCGACCGCAAGGCGTTCAGCAAGGCCCTGGACGAGCTCCAGGCCGCCATGATCGTGGTGCCCAGTGAGGTTCTCTATCAGCCGAAGTTCACCTACCTCTGGACGCTCGGGGTGGGACGCTTTCCGGACGCGCTGCTCCAGCGCGTGAGTCGGGAGATCGCGGTACGCGAAATTGCCCGCTGCTTCCTGGCCGGCGCCGGGATGACGTTTCCCGGCGAGATGGCCCGCGTCACCGGCCTGTCGCGGCCGGAAGCGGGCCGCGCCAATCGCGCGCTGGTGGTCGAAGGCTACGCCACGACGCCCGCGCCCGGGGTGTATCATCTGGCCGCCCGCCGCCAGCAGCTCGGCCCGGGTACAGAAATGCGTTGCTCGTGTGAGGGTGGTGACTCACCCGGCTGGCTCATTTCGCTTCAGGCGGGCAGGCCCTCAGCTTCGCGGCCAGCGATCGCACGCCATCGCGTTCGATGAACCAGGCACCCGGCGCAGCGGGCAAGGTCGCGAGATTCCTGCAGAACGTGCGCGTCTGCTGGTTGCTCAGGTAGACCCCTACATTCGAACCGTAGAACGCGTGGATGACGTCGGCATGCGCCCGGACGTACTCGCCCACTCGCTGTATTGCGCTCGGCCCGCCAAAATCGCCGACCACCGGAACGATCATGTTCCTCGAATGCAGATCCTTGACGAACCTGAATCCTTCCTCCGTCGCGAGGAAGCTGCGGCTCCGGCCGGTCGCATCCTTCGCGGTCATCAGCCTGCGGTACGACGGCCGGACGGCGTCCACGTCGCGCGAACCCCAGAACTCGATCGCCGGCCCGTCAGCGTAAAAAGCTTTGAAGACGCGGTCTATCCAATCGAGATCGCTCTGGGACAACGGGAGGCCGCGCGTGGTGAGGAGCCGCTCGCGGACGAGCGTCGCGTTCCTGCTGTACTGCTCGGGCGAGCGAGGCACCTCGTCGTATCGCCGGAAGATCTCCTCGGCGGTCGCGGTCGGCTCCAGACCTGCCGGGCGGGGACGCGAAAACAGGCGCGAGACGAAGTCGGGCCGATCGGCCGACAGCTCGAACAGCGTTTTGTACAGGAGGTGCAGGTTGCGGTTCTCCCGCCGTATGTCGATGATGAAGGCCATCGCCGGGCGCAGTCTGGCGATGTAGCTGAAGTTCTGCTCGGGCCCGACGCCGATGTACACACCGCCCGTCGGACGAAGCCACCGGACGTTCTCGGCGACGTGGGGCTCATTGGAGACGAAGTTGTCCGACAGGCTGAATGTCCCGCCCGGCTCCGAGAGAGCCTCGCTCAAGCCCCAGAACTCCTGGTCGCTCAGAGCGACCGGAAGCATGGACCGCCGGGAGCAGGCCGTGCCAGACAGGGCGACCCAGCACAGCACCAGGGCAAGCCAGGCCCGCCTGTGGTCGGGCGCGCGCCGATGACGTGCACGGTCTGACCGCGCGAGTGAACTCACCGGTGTCGGTCGCCCTGTTTCGACAGGGCCTCCTC
>JANOJK010000837.1:0-2202 GCA_031408165.1 Acidobacteriota bacterium
GATCGCGGCAAGCGCAGAAATTCTTACGAATTTTGGAATTCGCCATCCGCACGCGATGATGTGCCTCTTCCTCGCGTAACCGCGTCGTTCGCGTCCTACGCAGGCGTCGTATGCCGTCGTGAACACGTGCGAAGAGCTGCACTCGTTACGGGCTCCGTAGCATGACGGCCAGATCTATACGAGACGCACGTCGCAAGGGGCCGACCGCCGCGAGGATACTGAGGGTCGCAATAATCGCGAGCACACAGACGAACGTCCACGCGTCTGTCGACCCAACACCGTAGAGTTGGTTGGCGAGCGCGCGGCTCAGGAGGAGCCCTGTGCTGACCCCAAGGAACAGACCACCGCCGAGCGTCAACCCGAGGTGCTTCAAAGTTAGACCGATGATGTGATGACGGCCCGCGCCGAGGCAGTACCGTATCGCGAGTTCCCGTGAGCGAAGGGTCACCAGCTGACTCAGCGCGCCCGTCAAACTCGCCGCCATCAACAGGAGCACGATGGCGGCCATGGTGCCCAGCAAGAGTGAGAGCCTGTGTTGTGCTTCGGCTCTTGTGGCGATCAATTCGTTGAAACTCTTCGGATCGCCGATGAATGCCAACGGGTCAAGCGACGTGATTGCGTCCACGGCGCCACGAGCAACTTCGGCCGGGCGCATTGACGTACGAATGACCAAAAAGCGCCACGTCGGGGGGCGCGCATGTTGAGCCAGCGAGAGGTACACTGTGCCGGCATCGGTCCTGATGCGCGACACAGCGTTACCGTCGACGGATTGTCTGGTGTCGCCGACAACACCGACGATGCGGAGAGGCTCCCTTCCGAACCAGAGTACGGCCGCAAGCGGATCGCTGCTCGCCAGAAAACGGCTGCAAAACGTCTCGTCGACGACGATGGCGGCACCCCCGGTACGTTCATCTTCCGCCGAGAACAGGCGGCCGCGGATTAGCTTCACTCCGAGTGCTTCGAAGTACCCGCTGCTGACGAACTGGGCGTGAAGCCGTTCGACATTGCGCGTCTCGGTCGGCGTGATCAGTCTCAGGCTGCCCGAGAGAGTGGTGATGGCCTGCGTCAGGGGCGGGGACGAGCTCATGCCGGCAGCGGTCACGCCTGGCAACGAGCGGACTCGCGACAACGCCTGACGGTAGAACTCGAATTGTTCGTTGGTGGTTCGGTAATGAGAACGTGGCAATCGAACTTCAACCACGAAGCCGTGTTCGCGCTCGAAGCCGTAATCAGAGGTGCTCAAAATCCAGATACTGCGCAGAAGTAGCCCTGCGCCGAACGCCAACGCGACGCCTGCTGCCACCTGGATTGTAAGAAGAGCCATAGCTGCTCGCCGGCGCGGCTGTCCGGCGAGCGTCTGTGCACCTTCACGTAAGGACTGACTCAGGTCCTGACCGCGGAGCGCCCAGAGTGCCGCGGCGCCGCTGCTCAGGGCGACGATTACTGTCAGCACACCGTTGATGAGCACCAGCCATTTGCCGGTGTACGTGCTGTGAATCGGTTCGCCACCTCCTGGACCCGCCCAGGCGAGGACGGCGACAATACCGTTAGCCAACACAAGGCCGGCCAGACCTCCTGGGAGACACCACAGGAAAGACCTGGCGGCCACGACTCGCACCAGATGCCCGGGAGTGGCACCGAGCGCGAGCCGGGTTGCGAACTCTGGAGCGCGTCTCACGCTCTCTGCCATCAAGAGACCGGCTGCGTTCGCGCACGCCACGAGGAGCGTCAGGGCTGCGGCCACGGTAAGCATGAGGAGGAGAGAACGAATGGGCGCGGTTCGCCAGGCACGGAAAGAGACAGCGCGCAGTGTGAAGTCGTGAGGCCGGTTGGGAATCTGCTGGCGCAGGCGGCCGGCGATCAGCGACAACTCGCTCTTGGCATCTACATGGGAGACACCGGCGGACAGGCGCCCGAGTACCAGGAGCGACGGGAGGTTTCGGCCCTGCTCACTCCGCAAGTAGCCCATCAACCCTTCCTCCTCCCCAGCAGTCCCGGGCACAAACGGGGTAATCACCCAGAGATCGTTTCTGTTCGCCGTGAACAGTCGCGTTCGTGGCTGCAGCATGTCGGCTACATCGTTTGGTACGACGCCAACGACGGAAAACGGCTGTTCGTCGATGTGAATTGATCGCCCGACGATTGTGGGCTCCGCGGCAAAGTACCTCCGCCACACGCCCTCGGTGAGAAGAACAACGCCTG
>JANOJK010000866.1:0-5673 GCA_031408165.1 Acidobacteriota bacterium
CCGGCCACAACGGCAATCGGCACGGCTTCGGGTGGACGGCTTCGAAACGCCAGGCCGAGCACAGCCGTCAGCAGGATCGGAAAGATGAAGACCCAGAACACCGCCTCCGGCTCGCGGATCAACTCGCGCACGCGCGCGATCGTCAGCTCGACGAGCGGCGCCCGGACCTTGTAGGCGGGTGCGCCGTCAGCCATCACGCAACCTCCGTCCGGTGAGTGACATGAACACGTCCTCGAGTGTCGCGTGATGGGTGGTCAGGTGGGTCGGCTCCGCGCCGTGTTCGGCGAGCACCGCAAGGAGCGCCGGGACGGCGCGGTGCACCTCGCGTACCCTCAAGCGCCAGGTCTCGCCCTCCCGGGCGACACCCTCCACCGACGGCAACACAGCCAGGACGGGCTCGGAGAGCAACGCACTCTTCGCCTCGCCAACAGCGAACTCGACGACGTGCTCGGCGCCAAGCGAGGCAACGAGCTCCCGCGGCGTGCCGAGCGCGATGATCGTACCGTGGTCCACCACCGCAACCCGATCGCACAGCCGCGCCGCCTCCTCCATGTAGTGCGTCGTGAGCATCACCGTCCGCCCGCGCGCCTTGAGCCCTTCGACGATGTCCCACGTTTGACGACGGGATTGCGGATCGAGTCCGGTGGTCGGTTCATCCAGGAACAGCAGCTCGGGATCGCCCACGAGCGCGCACCCGAGCGAGAGCCGCTGCTTCTGCCCGCCCGACAGCGTTCGCACGTACGCGCCCGCCTTCTCTTCCAACGCGACCAGGGCGAGCACCTCCGCGACAGAGGGCCCGCGGGGATAGAAGCTGCGAAACAGCGTCACCACCTCGCTGACGCGGAGCTTCTCCGGGAACTTCGTCTCCTGCAACTGTATGCCGAGCCGCGCGCGCAGCGTCAGGCCGTCGCCGTGCCACCGCTCGCCGAGCACCTCGACGTCACCGCCGTCGGGATCCCTGAGCCCTTCGAAAATCTCCACGGTCGTGGTCTTGCCCGCGCCGTTCGGCCCGAGCATGCCGAAGCACTCGCCGCGGTGCACCTCCAGATCGAGGCCGGCCACCGCTCTCACGTCTCCGTAGTGTTTGACGAGGCCCCGGCAGCGGAGCGCGGCATTCGCAGCGGATGGCTGGTTCACGACGCTCGCCGTGCCAGGCATCAGTGCTGTTTCCTGGTGAGCCGTTGGAATTCCTTCTGCATCGCGTCGAGCTCCTCCGTGTGCTCCAGGATGAACTCGACGCTGCGGCGTGAAGTACGCGTTCTGATGTTTCCTATCGGTCACGACGACGAGGATCGCGTGATATAGAAGGCGGCCGAGCGCTCTGGATCGCGCACCGCCGGCGCCACGTGCGTGGGTCCGCCAGCACGGCAGCCGCGAGGACGAGTAGAGCGATGCAGTTTTTCATGGACATCCCCTCCCGTGCGAGGAGCAGTGTAATGCAGCGCGGCCTGTTTTGCAGCAAGCTGTGCCCTGATGGGCGCGCCATGCCGACCTCCGGCGTCCAGATCTTCGCGGTGCGAACGCCGGTCCTGAAGATTCCGCCGGTAGCTGAGATATCGGACAGCGGCGGCTATCTTGGAGCGACTTGACAAACGACTTCGCGAACGGCGGTACTCAGCGTCTGAGGTTCAGAACCGATTCGTTGTAGTGTCGCCGGGGCCGCGTTGCTGAGCATCGCCAGCCGGGGCGTCAGTGCCTGACTGGCTGTGTCCAACGCATAGCCGGGAGTTCGATCGTCCACCCACAGCCACGCGTATCGCGGCGCACAGTTCGAGTCCGCTCTGACGAACACAATGACGCCCTGGCCCATCGGATTACTTGAAGATTCGAGCTTTGCTGCGACTGCTGAATGCTCCGATTGAATCTCCTGCGTGATCGCATTCACGGCCGATTCCCGCACGTAGCCCGAGCAACCAGACGTGAATACCACCAAAACCGCAGACAGAGTGTGGAACAGGCCGCGCCGACGACTGCATGCCATAGGATCACTACCTTCCCATCCGGCGGCACCGCTAATCCTCCCAATCGGCATAACACAATGGCATTTGTAAGTGCGGAAGAGGAACCCCCGCCTGGCGATGTAGCCATTGACGGGGCCGGTCTCCCCGTCTCCGATTGTGAATGTGTGACTGCCCGAACGGCGCACAACTGCAGGTGAATGAAAAATGACTCACGACCGTCCAGTCACCGTCCTCTGCACTGTGGCGCCATACTCACGTTAGACGAGGCGGCCGTGTATCTGGTCGGGCTGTACAGCTCCATGCAATAGGGCGCTGCACGATGCCGCGCGCTCCGGCCACAACCTCGTCACGGCCGTCATACCAAGAAACGAGGAATCTGGGGGCTCCGGCCGGCTGGCATCTTGGCTGTGCTCTCTCTAGGCTAGATGCCGGCTCCCGACGACCGTGTCCCTCGAGAATCGCCATGCATGCCTGGAGCAAAGACGCCCACTTCATCCTCGATCGCATGGAACCGGATCGGCACTATGAGGCGCTGGATCTGCGCGCCCTTGTGCCCTACGCCAGCGCCGAAGGATTCCGGCACGTCATGCACGAACTATGGGTCAACCGGCAGGTCGAGCGCGTTGGCTGTTCACGCTGGCAGCGCCATCGATCGGCGCCGGCGCACCAGGCATCAGTCGATGCGCAACTCGATGCCCGGGGTGTCGCCTCGAGTTCCGGTTTCCGGCAGACCAAGGTCGTCAAGCCGGAGGACTTATTCGATCACGGTTCGTTCGCGGATTTCTTCAGTTAGGGAACTCTGTCGTCTCCTGTTCGAGCCCAGCGGCACCGAAATGCTGATGGAAATGGCCGGATCTCGCCGGAGGCGATGAGGGTGGTAGGCTGAGCCCGCGTGATGACACTTGATCGCGAACAGGCGAAGCCCACCCGGCGAGAGTTTCTTGCCGCGGCGTGCGCCGTTCCCTTCCTTGGCGCTCGTCAGTCGCGCGCGATCCGCCTGGGCGGACCGATCTTCCTGAAATCCGACGATCCCGCCGAACTTGCGCGGGAGCACCGGCGATGGGGCTACAGCGCCGCCTACTGTCCCGCCGCCACGGCCGACGACAGCGATCGCGTGCGCGCCATCCGCGCATCGTTCGCGGCGGAGCAGGTCGTGATCGCGGAGGTCGGCGCCTGGCGGAACATGCTCGACCCCGACCCTCAGAAACGGGCCGACAATCTTCGCTACGTGATCGCCAGGCTGGCGCTGGCGGACGCGGTCGAGGCGCGCTGCTGCGTGGACATCGCCGGTTCCTACAATCCGACCGTGTGGTACGGGCCAGACCCCAGGAATCTCTCGCAGGAATTCTTCGATGCGACGGTCGAGAACTGCCGCAAGGTGATCGACGCCGTCAAGCCGCGCGCGACGAAGTTCTCGATCGAGATGATGGGGTGGAGCCTGCCCGACGGCCCTGACTCGTACCTCAAGCTGATTCGCGCGGTGGACAGGCCCGCCTTTGCGGTGCACATGGACGTCTGCAACGGCATCAATTCGCCGGCCCGTTTCTATCGGAACGCCGACTTCACCAGCGAGTGCTTCGCGAAGCTGGGGAAGTGGATCGTGTCCTGTCACGCCAAGGATCTCGCGTGGATTCCCGAATACAACGTGCACTTCCGCGAGGTGGTTCCAGGCAAAGGTCAGATGGACTATGCCGTTTATCTGCGTGAACTCTCGAAGTTGCCGGCCGACGCCCCGTTGATGCTCGAGCACCTGCAGACGCCGGAGGAATACACCGCAGGACGGGATTACATCCGGTCGGTCGGGGATCGCATCGGCGTCAGGTTCGCCTAGCGCAACGGAGAGCTCGTCAGCAACATCTTCGGGCCACCTCCAGCCTGACCGGCGCCGCCACAGCCACGCGCCTCACGGGATCTGCGTCTTTCTCGTAGATCAACAGCCCGGCCACTCCGAGACGACACTCAGAGGGAGTCGGGTTTACGGAAGTTCCTTCTCAGATCCCCTCCAATGAACCCCGCGTATGCGAGTCATCAGTGCGCGATCGAGGACCATGCGCTCGGATTGGCGCCGGCCATCGTCGAGCCGCGCTCTTGCGTGTCGAGCTCGGCGCGCGCCGTCTCGATCGCGACGCCGTCGCGAACTCGCCCGGCGACCGTCAACCCGCTACTTACGGGGGACGATGTCGCCGAGCGGCGCGCTGCCCCACTCCACGGCTCCCGCGTTCACGTATTGATACGCCGTGGACGAGGTCAGCCAGTACCACGTGCCCGTCGATGCACGCCAGACGACCAGGTCGTCCGTGCCGTCACCGTCGATTTCCTTCACGATCGGAATATCCCCGAGCGAGGCGTCCCCCACTGGACCTGGCGCGGTTCGGCGTAGGCGTAGCCGTTCGACGACTGCAGCCAGAACCAGGTCCGGTGCTCGCGCGCCAGACGGCGACGTCCGACATGCCGTCGCCGTCGAGGTCGCCGGGCAGCGGCACGTCGCCGTGAGGCAGGCTGCCCCGAGCCTCAGCGGAGGGCGGAAGGTCGGGGTCGGAGGTCCGGTGAGACTGTGCGGCTTCAGTGGTAATCTACGCGGATTATGAGGCTCCTACAGCTCATCCTCGGCGTAGCGCTGCTGACCTTGTTCGCCTGTCATCCCGGGCCGATCATCGACACCGGTCCGAAGCCTCCTGTGGTTCGCGGCACGATCGCCGGCATCGTCTCAACGGCCTCGAACGACGCGCTTGCCGGCCGGAAAGTGACAGCAATCGAGACCCGGACGGCCCAACGTTACGAAGCGACCACGGGGACCAACGGCGGTTACACCATCCAGGTTCCCGAAGGGACCTATCGCCTCGAGGTCGAAGTGCGGCAGGGTGAGAGAGTGACGAAGCAGCCGGCCGAGACGAAAGTCGACAAATCAGATCTCGATCCCCACCGCAATTTCGTGATTACGGGCGGCTAGCGCTTCTGCTCTCCGAGCTGGTAGGCCGGGTCTTCAGTTCGACCCGGCCACATCTTGAGACCGGCTACCGTACCATCGGAATGTCGCCGCGGGCCTGCGAGCCCCATTGCTTGACCCCCTGCCTGCTGGGGTCGTAGCCGCTCGACGAAGTCAGCCAGTGCCACGTGCCCGTCGAGGCGCGCCACACGGCAAGGTCCGCATTGCGGTCCCCGTCGAAGTCACCAACCGCCGGCACATCCCCCAAGGGCGCACTGCCCCACGCCACGTGCCGCTGCGCGGCGTAGCTGTAGCCGCTCGCCGACGTCAGCCAGAACCACGTGCCGGCCGCCGGCCGCCAGACGATCAGCTCGCTGCGTGAATCTCCGTCGATGTCCCCTGTGAAAGCGACATCTCCCTGGCTCTGACTGCCCCACTGGAGCCCGCGGGCCGCAGCATAGCTGTATCCGGCCGCCGACGACAGCCAGTACCAGGTGCCGTTGCTCGCGCGCCACACCGCCGGATCCTGCAGGCCGTCGCCGTCGAAGTCGCCGAGCAGGGGCTGGTCGCCCAGACTCGCGCTGCCCCACTGAATGCCGCGTGCGGACGGAGGCGCACGGTGGCAGCGGTCTGGGCATGGTGGATCTCTCACTGATCGTGGAGACGCTGTGCGCCAGCGGCGCCGGCATCCCGCTCGCGCAGCTGTTCATGCTCAACCCGCTGTTCGGTGGACACGCGATTGCGCGATTCGGGACGTCGCGAATGAAGCGCGAGCTCCTGCCGGGC
>JANOJK010000897.1:0-2090 GCA_031408165.1 Acidobacteriota bacterium
TCTTCAGCTCCGCCACGCCCTCCGGCGTCGTCGCGCCCCCGCACGCGATCGTCGATTCGAGCTTCGCGAAGTTGGTGACGCCGGGCACGGTGGGTTTCGCCACCTGCGCGGAGGCGGCCGTGGCGAGCATTGTTGCGGTGATGGCGAGCAGAGCGGTATGGGTGTTCATAATCCCATTCTACTTGGGGAGCCGGCATTCGAAGTCCATGTGAATGGCGTTGAGCGGGCGGCGCCGGCGCAACCGGCCACGGTGTCGCGCGCGCCGCCGCGCGTGACAGACGAGGGGTAAGATTCGTCCATGCGGCTTCCGCAAGGGCTGCGCGCCGAATCGGAGGCGTGGCAGCGCGACGGCCTGATCACCGCCGAGCAGCGGCGCGCGATTCTCGCGCGCTACGAGCCGGCCGCCTCCCCGGCGCAGCAAGCCTCGGCGACCCTGACATGGCTGGCCGTACTCGCGGCCGGCATCGGCGCGAGCGTGCTCGTGGCGTTCAACTGGACCGCCATCCCGCCCTCGGTCAAGGTGCTGATGACGGCGGGGCCGATGCTTGCACTGTACGTGGCAGCGGCGATGGCGGCGCGCGCGGGTCGCCACGTCCTCGCCGAGCGTCTCGCGCTGCTCGCGGCGCTCTTCGCCGGCGCCGTCCTCTTCGTCACCGAAGATCTGTTCCACGTCGATCCGCAGCGGACCAACACGCTGCTGCTGTGGGCCGCCGTGCTCGCGGCGACCGCGCTGCTGACCCCCTCGGCACTGGCCGCGGCGGTGGGCACGACCGTCGCGACGTGGTGGACGATCGTGATCGCCGGCGCGCCGCCAGGGCCGTGGTGGGTCCTCGCGATCTGGCCGGTGCTCGCGCTCACGATCGAGCGCGTCCCCAACCGCTGGGCCGCCGGCGGCGTGACGATCGGGTTCGGCGTCTGGGTCTTCTTCGCCGTGCTGAGCGTGTGGAGCGACCAGCCCGGCATCGCGGCCATCGGCGCCGTGCTCGCCGGCAGCTGGATCGCCACGCTGGCGCGGGAGCCGGCCGCGCGCCGGCCGGAGTTTGCGCGCCCGACGGCGGCGCTGGCGCTCACCCTGCTCGGCCTGATCCTGCTGCTGCCGAGCGCCTCGCATCGCGGGACGGCCGACTGGCACCTGGCCGCCGGCCCGATCTGGCCGGCGATAGCGCTCCTTACGGCGCTCGCCGGTGGCACCTGCCGAAATGTGTGGCGAAGCCGTGCCTGGCGTTCGTGGCCCGCCGGACTCACCGCGCTGGCCGTTCTGTGGCTCGTCGCGTTGTTCACGCTGCCGGTCCACCTGCGCGCGAGCGCCGGGCTGCAGTGGGCGTGGACGGCGGTGTTCAGCGCCGCGACGATCCTCATGGGGGCGGGCGCCGTGAAAGAAGCGGCCCGCACACGCGACGTCGGGCAGCTCGTCGCCGGCCTCGCGAGCGTGGTGATCTTCGTGATCGTTCGTGTCGTGGACGCGCGCAGTCTTGCCCTGTCGGGGATGATGTTGCTGGCGTCGGCGATCCTCCTCTGGTGGCTCGCGCGCCTGTGGTCGCGGTCCGCCGCGACCGGGGTCGTGTCGTGACCGGCGCGCGCGGCATCGCGGCCGCCGGCGCGATCGCGGCGATCGTGACCAGCGCGCATGCGGGCTATCGCGCCTGGCCGGTCACGCATGGGACCGAGATCCACCTGCCGGCCGTCATGGTCAGCCAGCCATCCGACCCCACGCGGGTCGCGATCCAGGTGCCGTTCGCGCGGATCGAGCTCGACGTGCCCCACACGACACCCGCGGCCGACGAAACGTTCGAGGCGGTGCGGCGGATCGGCGACTGGTGGGTGACGGGAGGCGATGCCAGGGCCAATGCGCGGAAGCGGCGCGGCCGTCCGCTCTACCTGCAGCTCGAGCCCGGCCCGCCGCTGTGGCCGGGCGGACCCCCGGAGATGCGCCCGTCAACCGTGAGCGACGCGCGGGTCAGCGGTGCGATCAACCTTGCCGGCATTGTCACGTCGGTGCGCGAAGACGGCTATGTGTGGCTCGATTTCGCTTTCGGCCCGCTCGCCGTGCCCAAAGACGTCGCGGCACGCGCCCGGCCGTTTGTCACTCC
>JANOJK010000902.1:0-1555 GCA_031408165.1 Acidobacteriota bacterium
GATGATCTCAGGGTCTTCCTCGTCGAAGTCGTCTGGAACGGTGAATTTGCCGCGGTCCATGCCGAGGATGGGGGCGCGACGCTCCATAGCCACCAGCTTGGCGACCATGAACTGTGTGTCTTCCAGATCGAGCATGACCGCAGCGCCTGCGGCCGCAAGCGGGCGCCGCGCGCAGGTGACGCTCGCGAACTGTGAGGTTGGTGATGAAATCGTGACACGCATGGATCCAACAATTAAGGACTTCGAATCCGCCATCGGCGAACTGGAGTCGATCGTGAAGACACTCGAGGAGGGAGATCTCGCGCTCGAGAAATCGCTCGTCCTCTTCGAACGCGGCGTGCAGCTCTCGCGGTTCTGCCACTCGAAGCTCGAGGAAGCGGAACGCCGCGTCGAGATACTCACCGAGCGCGGCGAGATCAGGGCCGCTCCGGCGGCCCTGGCGGCCGACGCCGACGACCGGTCCCGGTGAGCGCGCTCCACGACTGGCTCGACGCGCGCCGGCACGAAGTGGATGAGGCGCTCGAGCGCTACCTCCCGGGCGCGCCGGCCTGCCCTCCCCGTGTCGGCGAGGCCATGCGCTACAGCCTCTTCGCCGGCGGAAAGCGGCTGCGTCCCATGCTGGCGCTGGCGTCCGCCGAAGCGATCGCGCTGTCGAACGGCACGGACGTCGAGCGCGGCCGCGCCCTCGCCCTGCCGGCCGCCTGCGCGCTGGAGCTCATTCACACCTACTCGCTCGTCCACGACGACCTGCCGGCGATGGACGACGACACGCTGCGCAGGGGCCGGCCGACGAGCCACGTCGTGTTCGGCGAGGGGCTCGCGATCCTCGCGGGCGACGGCCTGGTCACGGAGGCGTTCGCGCTGATGGCGCGTGAGTCGGGCGACGCCGCGGATCCCTCGATCGCCGTGCGCACGTTGCGCGCGATCCGGATCGTGGCCGATGCTGCCGGACCGTGCGGGATGGTCGGCGGCCAGGCGATCGACCTGGAAGCGGCCGGCTCGGGCGCGACCTTCGACGGCGAGGGGCTGCGCGCGATGCACGCGCGCAAGACCGGCGCGCTCATCCGCGCGTCGGCGGCCGCGGGGGCGGTCATGGCGGGCGCAGGGGACGCGCAGCTCGCCGCGATCGACCGCTTCGCCTCGGAGCTGGGTCTCGCGTTCCAGATCGTGGACGACATCCTCGACGTCGAGGGAGCGTCGGAGGATCTCGGCAAGACCGCGGGCAAGGATGCGGCCGCGGGCAAACCCACCTACCCCGCGCTCTACGGCCTCGACGCCTCGCGCGCGATGGCGGCCGCGTGCATCGAGCGGGCGCTCGTCGCGCTCGCGGAACCTGCGGCCGCTGGCATGGCACCGCTCGGTGGGCACCTGCCGGCGATCGCGCGCTGGGTCACCAGCCGGACCAATTAGACGCCTGATGAAAAACGCGAAGCTGCCAAGGCAGAAGGCACAAGGCAGAAGGCAGGACACTGAGATCGCGCCGCAAATCTACATGTTCTGCATTTTGCCTTCTACCTTTTGCCTTCAGGTTGGCACTTTTTCAGCAACCTGTTAG
>JANOJK010000913.1:0-5888 GCA_031408165.1 Acidobacteriota bacterium
CCGCCCGACTTCCAGGGGACGCCCGAGGACGAGGCCCAGCAGCAGCTCGACCGCCAGAGCCAGGAGCTCGAGAAATCGAAGGCGGCGCTCGCGTCGATGGACCCCGACCAACGCAAGCCCATGGAAGACGCGATGAACCAGGCTGCGGCCGCCATGCGGCAGCTCGAAACGCCGGACATGCGCAGGATGCAGCTCGCCGGGATCCACTACATGCGGGGCGAAGCCACCGCAAAGCATAAGCAATCGGTGCAGCGGTGGGAGGCCGACTATCCGCTGGACCCGTCGCTCGTCATCGCGCGCCGCCTGAGGACGTTTCTCGATATCAGCGCCGACGTAAATTACCTGGCGCAAGTGGAGCCGCGAGACGGCAGGCTGCGCTTCGTGGACGCGGCGTACGAAGGCAAGTCCCGCGAGTGGAAACTCTGCTACCGCACGGGCAAGGAGGCTGTTGACGCCGCACGCGAAGCGGCCGCGGCCTGGCTGAAGGCGCTCGACAAAGACGTCGCGCCGTAGCGCCGGCGACGAGCGTGCGACACTTCGCGCGCGTCTCTTACTCGATGAACCCGTCAGCCGCCGGTTTGGCCGGTCATGCCGCGGCCAGCCGCGGCCGCCGGTGGAAGAAGCCGTGCAGGATGCGGTCGATCCCGGCGAAGCGGCCGCTGCCCGTCACGAAGATGACGACGAGCGCGCATAGTTCCACCAGGTTCTTGTTCACGATCAGGTAGCTGCCCTCGGAGGGGATCGAGTAGAAGTAGCCCACGAAGGGCGGGTTGCACAGGTAGAACAGAAGGAGGAAGCCGATGCCGCCGAGGCTCGCGAGTCGCGTGAACAAGCCCAGGATCAGCAAGGCCCCGACGAACGTGAGCCCCCACATCGTGATGAAGTCGGCATTGGCGAGCAGGTTCGGCTGGCTGGCCAGCCACTTGAACAGCCCGGCAAACGGTCCCCGGGCCTGCTTCAGATAGCCCGCTGACGACCACGAGGGTGACGTCAGCTTCGCAACCCCCTCGTAGAGGAAGTGCCATCCCACGAAGACCCGCAGCACCGTGATCGCGATCATCGGCGCGCGGGAGAATACCCCCCCTTGCATGTCCACTCTCCTCTAGATGTGGAAGTCGCCGGGCTTGAACGACAGCCGGGACTTCGCCTCGATCGCCTCGTTGACCTTGAGAACGCTGACCGCGCTCTCGTAGCCCATCTCCGGCGGGCAGTTGAGCTTCGCCTTGCCGCGCACGGCGTCGAAGAAGTTCTGCACGTGCGGCTGGTGGTAGGGGTCGCGGAGAACAACCGGCACCGTGTGCTGGTCGGGTGAGACCGACTCGCGCACGTCCGCCACCGCGCCGGTGTCCTCGCTCTTCTTCGCCTCCTGGAGCTTGGGAGCGCTGACGTAGCCCTTCTGGATCCACGTGTCCCAGGCGGGCGCGTTCGGGTCGCGATAGAGCTGTCCTGCGTAGTTCACCTCCGACTCGGAGATGAGCAGTGTGCCCTGGTCGCCCATGAAGGTTTCGAAGTAGCCCTGGCTGCCGTTGGTGGTCTGCGTCTGGTAGTACGCCTTCACCGGGCCGAGCGGAGTGTCGTAGTCGTAGACGACCATGACCGTGTCGTACCACTCGTGCGTCTTCGGGTCGTGGTAGAGGAGGCCCCCGCTCGCCATGACGTGGGAAGGGTTGGCGCCGAGGAACCAGGTGTAGATGTCGATCTGGTGCGAGCCGAGATCCACGATCGGCCCGCCGCCGAGGCCCTTGTACCAGCGCCAGTTGCGGAACTGGTGCATGTCCTTGAAGCCGTACTGCTTCAACTGCGCGTCCGGGATCGCGTACCGATCGGGGGCCCCGAGGTCCGGCGCCACCGCGCGGTTCCACTGCCCGTTGACGGTCACGATCCTGCCGAGCAGCTTCGCCTCGCCCAGGAGCTTCTCGTAGCAGTGGAGATAGCGCGGGTTCGAGCGGCGCTGGTGCCCGATCTGGAGGAGTTTCCCGGTCTCGCGGGCGGCCGCCACCATGCTGCGCGCGCCCTCGAGCGTGTTGGACATTTCCTTCTCGCAGTACACGTGCTTGCCGGCCTTGAGGCAGTCGATCGTGTGCTGCGCGTGCCAGAAGTCGGGAGTGGCAATGATGACCGCGTCGATCGCCTTCTCCTTGTCGAGCATCTCGCGGTAGTCCGCGTAGCCGTTCACCTCGTGCTTGAATCGCCTGAGCGTGTTCACGACCCGCTTCTGGTTGTACTCCGTCCAGATGTCGCACACCGCACGGAAGCGCAGGCCCGGGATGCGCAGCATCGCTTCCATCAACACCTGGCCCTGGGCGCCTCCCCCGAGGATGGCCACGTTGATCTCCTGCAGGTCCGCCGGGGCCACCGGCGGCGCGGAGGCCGCCTCCATCCTCCCCTGCTGGTACTGCCGCTGCTTGTTCCACGCGTAGCCGAAGAGACCCAGCGCGGGGACTGTCGACAGCCCCTTCAGCACTTCCCGCCGGTCGAACTTTCTCGGGCCCTCAGCCCCGGCCTGCGCCTTCTTGCCCTTCTCGTCGTCGCCAGCCATCGGTCGTCTCCTGCTCTGCCCTACGGCGCGGGGGCGTCCCCGGACCTTGCCGTGGACGCGCACCGTTTCTGCCTACACGTCGATGAGCGTGTCCCCGGAGGTCTCGACGCAGTGTCGTTGACGCCGAGGCTCCGAGGTGTTGTCGTGGTCGCTGCTGAAAACGGTGCCGAGGCTCGTATTGAAGCGCCGGCGCCAGCGACTGTACGACGAGGTCGAAGTATACGCCTGTGCAGCGTCAGAAGCGGAGGCCCGTCGATGATCTGAAGCCGCCGGGGCAGCCCCGACGACGCGACGGGACGAGGAACTCGGCGGTCAGGTCCGTTGGCGGTGCCGTCCACGCGCCGCCGTCGCCGTCCCAGCCCACTCCCTACGGGCTCGAGGACCCAGGGCGTGAACCGCCGAAACGAAGCAGCTGGGCCTCCCCCGGCTGACCTCCGGCCGGCTCCGGGAGGATCCAGGCCTCGAGCCCGGCAGTCTGCGCGCACAGGGCCTCGATCTCCGGGACGCTCAGCAGCATGAAGGCGGTGGTCAGAGCATCGGTGACTGCGGCGGCCGCGACACGGGGCCCTTCTCCGACCGGCGCCTCGACCCTGGCCATCTCCGGCCGGGGCACCGCGACCCAGGCCGCGAGCCGCCCGCGGGCGGGTTCGCCGGTGCCCGGGTCCACGATGTGGTCCTTTTTACGCAACCCTGAAGCCCCGAGCGCCGTCTGGCGCACCGACAGCCGGGCCAGCACCCTTGAAGGAGCGCTGGGATCGCTCAGTGTCAGGGGCCAGCCCTCACGGCCCGCCGGCGGCTCCAGCGCGAGGACGGAACTGAAGCCCCCGTGGACGAGCGCCGCCTGGAGACCCCACTCCTCGAGCGATTCCGCCATCCGGTCGACCGCATAGCCCTTGCCGATGCCGCCCAGATCGACTTTCACCCCTTCCCTCGTCGCGCGAACCAGGAAGCCTTCGGCGTCCAGCTCGAGCGACGGCAGACCCGTGCCGATTGAGATGTCGAAGGCACCGCCGGTCAGGTCGAACATGTGGCGCGCGATCACGAGGCACTCGAGCGTGGACGGGCTCACCCGTGCGGTCTCGCCAGCAGCCAGGTGGTTGACCCTCGCGATGTCGCTGTTCGACAGGAAGCGGCTCAACTCGCGCTCGAGGCGGTCCGTGAGATCGAAGGCGGCCTGCGCCGCCTGTGCCGCGTAGCGTTCATCGGGGTGCGCAGCGTAGACCTCGAAGACTGTGGCCATCGCCTCATGCGAGAAGCGCCGCACGTCGCGCAGCTCGCGCGGTCCCTCGATTCCGAGTCCGCTGTCCAGGTCGGTCCCGCCGCGGGGCCCCGCGGCACGTCCGACGCCGCCGGCGGCTCGCTGCACGTAGTCGTCGTCCATGATCCTTGAAGTGCTGAAGTTTGAATGTTGAATGCTGGACGGCGCCCAGTCCTGAGCTGTCTGCCGAGGATCTCGCAGACGTGTTGTGAATGCCGGATGGAAAGTCAGAGCGGGCGCTGACAAGAGCGCCCGCTCCGTGGAAGGAAGACCCTGCCCTACAGCGACCAGCCTGGACGGTAACTGTGCTTGAGGTACTTGTCGGCGTCCGGCACGTTGGTGATCTTCAGGTTCGGCGCGTCCCAGAGGAGCCGCTGGCCGGGGTAGCGCAGCGCCACGTTGCCGAGGAGCACCGACTCGGTGAACGGCCCCGCGTAGTCGAAGTTCGAGACGGCCTGGCCCTTCTGCCTGATGGAGTCGAGCCAGTTCTTCTCGTGCCCGTCCCGTCCCTCCGGGACGCGCTTCAGGGTCTTGGGCGGGCGTACGAAGGCGGCCATGGCCGTCTCGGGAATGAGCCGCGGGCTCTCCGAGTAGGTCTCGCACCACATCTTGCCCTTGTCGCCGATGAAAATCGTGCCCGACTCCGGCAGCTTCCGCTCCGGTTCGAGGTCTTCGGGCAGCTCTGGCAGGATGCCGCCGTCGTACCAGTGCAGCTTGACGGGCGGCATGGTGCCGCGCGCCGGGAACGACAGGTGGATGATCGACGAGGGCGGATAGCTGTCGTCGTAGGCGACGCGGCTGCCGAAACCACGCTCTCCGGGACGCGGGGGCAGGAAGTTGTAGGCTTCTGACGCAATCACACTCGACGGCGCGCCGAGCTTGAGGATCTGGAAGGCGGCGTCCATCACGTGGCAGCCCATGTCCCCCATCGCGCCGGCGCCGAAGTCCTGCCACGCGCGCCAGCCGAACGGGTGATAGGTGGGGTGGAAGGGGCGCATCGGCGCGGGGCCGATCCAAAGATCCCAGTCCAGGCCGGCGGGCACCGCGGGCGTCTCGGTCGGCCGCGGCATGCCCTGCGGCCAGATCGGGCGGTTGGTCCAGCAGTGCACCTCGCGGACGGGGCCGATCGCGCCGGCGGCGAGCCATTCCTCCATGAGCCGCAGGCCCTCTTCAGAGTGCCCCTGGTTGCCCATCTGCGTCACGACCTTGTACTTGCGGGCGGCCTCGGTCAGGGCCCGGGCCTCGCTGACGGTGCGCGTCAGGGGCTTCTGGACGTAGACGTGCTTGCCCAACTGCATCGCCGCCATCGCGATCACGGCATGCGCGTGATCTGGTGTGGCGACGAGCACCGCGTCGATGTCCTTCTGCTTCTCGAGCATCACGCGGAAGTCCTTGTACTGGATCGCTTTCGGGAACTTCTCGAGCGTGCCGCGCCGCTTCATGGCGGCCTTCGCCGCCTCGCTCTCGTCGCAGTCGCACAACGCGACGATGTTGTCGGTCTTCGCCACGTTGGTCAGATTCGACGTGCCCATGCCGTGCGCGAAACCGACGATGGCGACGTTGACGGTATCGCTCGGTGCCTGGAACCCGGTGCCGCCGAGCACGTGACGCGGTACGATCGTGATCCCGGCCACCGCGGCGGCGGTGCCCATGAACTTGCGGCGGGATATCGTGGTTGGGGGCTGCTTCTCATTGGTCATCGTATGCACTCCTGCGCCAGTCCCACCCCGCGGGGCGGCTGGATGGTCGCCGGGACATGCGGGACGTGGGCATCGATACCCACGCCTCCACGCCCGGGGGGGTGCGGCACCCCCCGCAGAGCGCGGGGATGCAGCACATCATGAAGGCCGTTGGCGATGTCGCGGCAACTGCCGGCGAAGGTTCGATCCCCGCCGAATCGGTCACCGGCGCGAGCGTCCCTCGCGGGGGAAAGAGGAGATGAGGCCGAGGCCGTGCGGGCTTGCGGACGATGCCCGACACGCTCGCGCCAGATGTGCGCGAGATCGACCGCCGCGCGGGCGAAGTCGTACCAGCGCAGCTTGGACCCGGCAACGTCGTGCCATGCGGGCACGACGAGCTCGTAGAGGCGAT
>JANOJK010000341.1:0-10142 GCA_031408165.1 Acidobacteriota bacterium
CGCCGCCGCCCCGCCAGCAGCAGGCAGGCACCTGAGGCCAGCGTCAAGGCCGACACGAAGAGTCCGGCCGACGCGGCGCGCCCGGCCCGCCGCGCCTGCACCGGCACGGGCAGCGACGGCGGGTGCGCGAGCGGCGACGGATCGAGAACGGGGATCGGATCGAGGACCGGCAGGGACCGCTCGGCTGCCGCGAGCGCCGTCGCCGAGAGGCTCCGCGCGAACAGATCGGCGGCGGTCAGGTTGCCGCGCAGGTGATCGAACAGGCTCGACAGCCGGTACGGCTGGTCGGTGCGGCCGTCGCCGTCGAGATCGGGGGAATCGTGGTCGGACCAGTAGTTGCCCGCGATCACCGTGTCGGTCCGCCGTCCGACGAGCGACAGCGGCGCGAGGTTCCCGACAAAGGTGTTTCCGGTGATGGTCGACCGGGACGTGGACCCAAACAGGACGATCGCGATGTCAGACTGCGCGATGACGTTCTCCCTGATCGTGTTGTGGTCGGAGCCCTCCATGAAGATCCCGCGCGCATTGTCGGCAATGAGGTTGTGCTCCGCCAGGACGTCGTCACAACTCTTGAGCAGGAGGCCGACGGACGCGAAGCCGCGATTGCGCAGGAACTGGTTCCGCCGGAACGTCAGCCGCCTCGAATACATGATCGCCGTGCCGGCGTCCCCGTTCTCGAAGACGTTGTCCTCGAACAGGTTGTCATCCGAGGACATGTAATGCAGCCCGTAGCGCAGGTCTTGCGCGCGGTTGCCGCGGATGACGCCGTGCGGCGACGACTGGATGTACAGGCCGTCCCGCACGTCCACGATGTGGTTGTCGAGCAGCGTGAAGCCGTCCGTGTTCCAGACGTGGATCCCGGACCCTTTCTCCCCGGCCGCCTTCTCCTTGATCCCGCGGATTTCGCAGCGCTCCACCCGGCTGCCCGGCGCCTGCTTCAGGTAAATGCCGAACAGCGCGTTGCGCACGCGGCAGTCCCGGATGGTGGCGCGCGGCGCCGCGGTGAGAATGCCGGATGCGTCGCGGCCGAGATCTCCGCCTTTCCGCCCGTCGATGTCGAAGCCCTCGATGGTGACGTCGGGCGCCAGGATCGTGACGACCGTCCCGTCACCGGCGCCGATCAGCAGGGGCCGCCCCAGGCCGACGAGTCGAACCGGCCGCCCGATCACGAGGTTGCCCGGATACGTGCCGGCCGGGACCTCGATGCGCGCGCCCGGCGCGGCGGCATCGATCCGCGCCTGCAGCGCCGAGACCTGCCCGTCCTGCGCCCACGCGGCCGACGGCCATGCCATCGCCCCGAGCGCGACGATCCACAGGCGGATTGGCATCGCCATCACGAACCGGACGCCGCAACCGTGCGGCTGCCGGCGCTTCCCCGGGAGCTCCCGGCGCGCCACGCAAGTCCCAGCGCGATGAAGAGCGACAGGGCCGCCGCCAGGAGCAGGTACGTGCCGGCCCGCGGATACGAGTACACCTCGAAGTTCGCGATCTGCTGGTAACCGAAGACGGGCGGCGTGAACGGCGGAACCTTGACGGGGGCGTTCGGCGCCAGGGTGTGCCCATAGGTGTACATCTTGTGCGCGAACGACCACAGCGAGAACGCCCCGAAATAGCTGAAGAGCACCACGGCGTCCACGAGCGACGCCATCGAGCCGTGCACCGCCGAGCGCAGCATCAGCAGCGCGAGGATCCCGATCGCGAACGGCATCCACTTGAACTCGGTGAAGTCCTCGTTCGTGAGGTCGTGCATGCCGATGTAATGATTCAGAAGGTTGATCTCCTTGATGTCCTGCCCGTTGCGGCCGCCCTTGAGCTCGTGCGCGTAGATGTCCATGCGCAGCCCGTCCTGGTATTGCGGCGCGAACATCGTCAGGTTCCAGAGCGGCTGTGTCAGCGTGACGCCGATGAGGACGGCAGCCGCCAGGAGCAGCAGGCGGGGGGCGAACCCCAGCCTGATGTCCAGGTGCCGATTCAACGTGTCGAGCAGGCGGCGCATCGCTACTTCTTCTTGACCACGAGATACCCCTGCATTTCCTGGTGCAGCGCCGAACAGAAGTTCGTGCAGTAGAACGGGAACACCCCGGGCTGGTCGGCCTTGAACGTGACGGTCTTGGTTTCGCCGGGGTCCACGACGATGTTGATGTTGTAGTCGAGCAGGCCGAACCCGTGCAGCACGTCGGTCGTCTGTTCGATGTTGGTCAGCGCGATCGTGACCGTCTCCCCCTCCGTCACCTCGATGGCGCTCGGCGTGAACGAGGAGCGCACCATCACCATCTTGGCGATGACCTTCCCCCCCTGGCGCGTCACGGAGGCGTCCTTGAGGTCCCATACCGCGAGCGGATGGCGGCTCTCTTCCTTCGGGTAGACCTCGATCGGATGGATCTTGTCGGCCTTGACGATCTGCGCGTAGTGCGGCTCGGGCTCCGTGAACGTGTCCGCCAGGAGTTTCATCTTCTCCTCGGTGATGTCGATGAGCTGCGACGATTCCGGCTGTGAAGGGCCGACGTTGAGATGACGGCCGTGCGAGAGCTTGTTCAGCGCCACCATGAAATTGCCATCCGGGCTGACCGTGTCACCCTCGGCGGTCGCCAGGTGTCCGATGGAATAGGACACCGGAATTTTGTCGACGACGTCCCAGGTCCCGATCCTCCACTTGGCAATCGCGCTGTCCACGAACAGCGAGGTGTAGGCGTAACCGTCGCCACCGAACTGCGTGTGCAGCGGCCCGAGACCCACCGGCACCTCCGCCTCCTTGATCGACTCGTACTTCAAGACCGGAATCCCGTCTTCGTCCCCGGTGAAGTCCTTGTTCCGGATGGCGGTCTGCAGCTTCTCGAAGTTGAATACGGTCGTCACGCCCTGGAGCTTGCCGGAGCCGATAATCCATTTGCCGTCGGGGGACACGTCGACGCCGTGGGGCGACTTGCCGCACGGCATGAAGTAGACGATGCCCGGCACCTTCTTGGGGTCGAGGACGCGGACGCCGCCGATCATGTCCCCCTTGCCTTCGCCGGCGGCCTTTTCCGCCGCGCGCCAGTCCACCGCGGCGATATAGTCGCGGTCGCGCTGCGAGGCGGTGACCTCGAGCTTGCCGATGCCGCGTTCGCTGTTATACGAACTGAAGAACATCCAGCCGTCCGACAGCTTCTTCCCGGCGTCGCCGAGGTCGTAGTCGAACGGCGGCATCAGAATCTGATAGGTCGGGGTCATGTGCCCCGTCTTCGGGTCGATCTTGATCGCGGCGATGACTCCCTTGTAGTCGGTCGCGTAGCGGTCGACCGACGCCACCGTCCCCTTGGGAATCGGGATCGAGAACCGCGTCGCCATGAACGTGTACTCGGTGTTGGGCGTGACGAACGACGAGGCGTGGTTGCCCGAGACGTTGGGCAGCGGTCCGACGATTTGCTTGGTCTTGAAATCGCGCAGGTCGATCCGCGCGATGCGGCCGTTGATCTCGTTCACGAACAGCCACCGGCCGTCGTAGTCGCCGTTGGTTTCCGACAGCGACGGATGGTGCACGTCGCCCCAGGTGAGCTTGCCCCCGAGCATCGCCTTCGAGTCGTCGTCGAAGCCATAGCCGGTGGCGGGATACGGTGTGAACACCGGAACCGTCACGATGTGGCGCATCGACGGGATGCCGTAGACGTAGACGTTGCCCGAGTGCCCGCCCGACGCGAACATGTAATAGGAGTCGAGGTCGCCTGGCGCGACGTAGACCTTCTGCGCCGCCACCGCGGCATCCGTCGTCGCGCCGCCACGCTGCGCGCTCCTCGGCGCACTGGGCGTGCAGCGGCCAGCGAGCAACGACAGCGCGACGACCATCCCGACGTACCCGGCGAGCGCGAACCTGCGACTCCGCTTCATAACCGCTCCTTGTTTCTCGAGGGGCTTTGCCCCTCGGACTCCCCTACACGCTCACTCGCTCGCCGCTTCGCCGGCTCACGCCGTTCGCGTGGCTCGCTCGCTGCGCTCGCTCGCAGCGCAGCTACTCAATGGCTCGCCTTGGGCTTCGCAGCTGCGGCGGCCTTCTGCTTCTCGTATTCCGCGAACGCCTCGCGGAGCTTGCCAATCGCGACCTGCTTCTGCTCCGGAGTCAGGATGATCTGCCGCGACAGCACCACCGACATCGTCCCCGTCGGCGCCGCCAGGAAGTCGTCGATCGTCCGGCCGAAGCGCGCCTGCACGTCCTCGACCGCGTTCGACAGATCCGGGCCGATCTGCGCGGGGCTGGTGATTCCGAACACCTTGATGGAGTGGCAGACGAAGCAGCCGGTGGAGACGAACCAGGCGCCCGGCCCGCTCTTCATTTGCTCTTCGGCGAGGACTTCCTCCGGCGTGCGCGGGTCGCGGCGCGGGACGCCGGGCACGAACGCCGCCGGCACGGGCGCGCGGCGCCACGACATGATGAGCGTCGCCAGGGCCTGCGCTTCTTTCGTGGACAGGTGGAAATTCGGCATCACCGTGTCGGGCACGAGCCCCTTGGGCTCCTTCAGGTGCGCGACGTGCCAGGCGAACGCGGTCTTCGGCCCGTTGAGGCGGCTGAAGTCGTACTGCTCCGCCGCCTTGTCGCCGACGAAGGTCAGGTCCGGGCCGATGGTGCCGCCGCGCGCGTTGATCGTGTGACAGGCGCGGCAGCCCTTGTCCTTCACGAGCTGCTTCGCGAGGTTGATGAAGTCGGCTCCCTTCGTCTCCCGGTCGTAGCGGTGGCAGACGTTGCAGTTCATCTGCATCATCGCGCGCTTGTCGTCCACGATGCCGTAGGACTCGCCGAGCGACGCGCCGAGGACGGGATCTTCCCAGTGCTCGACCGGGCCGTGCGCCGGCTCGACATCCACCGCCCATCCCTGCCCGCCGTGGCACGAGGTGCAGCCGTAGGTCTCGACCGGGTGGAATCGCAGGATCTCCTTCGGGTGGGTCCGATAGGGCTCCTCCGCGGATTCGAATCCCGCCCACTGCACCGCCTGGTGGCAGGTCGTGCACCGATCGGCGCGGCCGAGCGACGGCACCCAGATCTGCTGCAGGCCGGTCGGCATGGTCTTCGCCTTCGCCTCGCCGAACTTCTCGGTGACGAGGCGTTTGAAGTCCCACTGGTAGTAGCGCCACTCGTGCTCGCGGTCTCCCTTGGTGAAGAGCACCGTCGAGAGCACGAGCAGCAGCCCGATGATCGCCAGCACCGGCCGATCGAGCCGCGGGTACGGAGAGTTGGTGCGACGTTCCATCTCAGAGCCTCGTCGGGATCTCGGGCCACGACTGCCATGGCCAGTAGAAGTTCCAGTAGGGGCCGCGGCAGAACGTGCCGATCAGCGTCAAGCCGATGATCAGCAGGCACACCGCGAGGAAGATCCAGTTCTGCGCGCGCCGGCTCTGGGGGAACCACGCGCCGGCCGCGGCGGCGGGGCTCCGGTCGAGCCATGGCCAGAGGGTCAGGACCGTGACCAGCAGTCCGGGCAGAATCACGCCGCCGACGAACGCGCCGTTCAGCGTGAAACTGCCGATGTGAATCGTGGTGAGGGTGACGATCTCCTGGAGCCACAGGAAGTACCACGGCGCCTTGGCCGGGTTCGGCGTCACCAGCGCGTTGGCCGCCGCCTCGAGGGGCGACCGCATCATCACCGCCATGATGCTGAGGACCGCGATGGTGCCCAGCACGACGATCGCGGCGCGCCGCGTGAGATCGGGGACGGCGTTCACGGTGGCCTGCTCGTCGGTCAGCGTGCGGGTCGTGACGGTCGGTGCCGTGCCCCGCGCGACGCCGAGCAGCGTGTAGGTCTTGGTCGGCACCGGGGGCACCGCGACGGGCGCCGGCAGGCGCGCGGCCCGGTCCGCGCGCGCGAGACCGCCGTCCTTGCGCACCCGCCACATGTGGTACGCGAACAGCACGCCCAGCGCGCCCGGCAGCACGATGATGTGCATCACGTAGAAGCGGATCAGCGTCGGCTGATCGATGGAGCGCCCGCCGAGCAGCAGCTCCCGCATCTGCGGGCCGACCAGCGGGATCGAGGACGCGATGTTGGTCCCGACCGTCACCGCCCAGTACGCCAGCTGATCCCACGGGAGCAGGTAGCCCGTGAACGACAGGAACAGCGTCAGCATGAGCATCACGACGCCCATGACCCAGTTCCATTCGCGCTGCTGCCCCTGCCCCACGCCGTTCTTGTACGCGCCCGTCAGGAAGACGCGCGCCATGTGCAGGAAGACCGCCGCGACCATCAGGTGCGCCGACACGCGGTGCACCGAGCGGATCCACGACCCGAAGGTGATCGCAAACTCGATGTCCTTGATGGAGCCGTACGCGCGCTCGACCGACGGCACATACAGGAACAGCAGCGGGCCGCCCGAGAGCGTCAGCAGCAGGAACAGCGCGGCCGAGATCGTCCCCAGCCAGAAGGAGTAGTTCCAGTCGAGCGAGGCCTTGCAGACCTTCGCGGGGAACCAGTGCAGCATGAAGTTCGAGACGACGGCGTCGCCGGACTGGCGATCCGACTGCGGGCGCAGGCTCCACAGGCGCCGGGCGTGCACTCCGGGCGCGCCGGGGGTCTCGTCTTCGGTCGAGGGCTTCGGGAACTTGATCGGAAAAGCCATGGGCGCTCCTCAGGCGACGGTCAGGCGGAAATCACGCCCGACTTCCTGCGCCAGGTCGGCCACGAGCTGGCCGTCGTCGGCGGCGACCGACAGGTCGAACCAGCTCAGGGGCTTCGGCGCCGGGCCCGCGACGTTGGTACCGTCGCCCGTATAGCGCGAGCCGTGGCACGGGCACGCGAAGCGATGCGTCAGGCGGAGCGGCTTGCCGTCCACCGTCTGCGCCTCCGGCTGCGACATCGCCTCGGCGCGGACGGTGCAGCCGAGGTGGGTGCAGACCGCCGAAATCGCGTGGAACACGTTCCCCTCCCGGAACACGAAGAGCCTGAGATCGGGCAGGAACTTGAGGCCGTCGGGAAAGTCGTGCGGCATACCCAGCTTCACGGTCGTCGGCGCGTCGTACGACACGTTGGGGATCAGCGAGCGCATGGATGCCGCGCCCTGGTAGCCGATGGCGCAGATGCCAGCCCCGGTCCCGAGCTGCATGAGGAACTCGCGCCGGTTTTTCGTCTTCTTCTCTTTGGTCATACGTTCTCCTGCGGGGCCGCGTAGCGCTCGCGGATCGAGAACTTCTCCATCGTCATGGCGTCGGTCGGGCAGCGCACCGCGCACAACCCGCAGCGGATGCACCGCTCGTCGTCTTTCACCATCGCGGACAGCGGCAGACTCCCGGCCTCGGCTCGCGCCGTCAGCTCCGCGCGCACCTCCTCGTCAAGATCGAGCGAGTCGAAGGGGACGATGGCGAGGCAGTACTCCGGGCACACGTCCACGCAGCGGTTGCAGAGGACGCACTTCTCGGGGTCATAGATGGTCTGGACGTGGCAGACGAGGCAGCGCGCAGCCTGAAGCCGCGCCTGCGCGGCATCGAAGCCGGTCTCGACCTCCGTGATGCCCGTGCGGCGGCCGATGTCGAGAGTCGGCGGCGCCTCGCGGTCGAGGATCTCGAACCCGGCAAGCATCCGGTAGTCAGCCGTGGGGATCGCATCGATTGCGACCGACACAGCCACGCCGGCGCGTTCGCCGGAGAGCCGCTCGTGGATGGATCGCGCCGCGCGCTTGCCGTTCGCGATGGCCTCGATGAGGTTGCGCGGGCCGAACGCGACGTCGCCGCCGGCAAAGACACCGGGCGCGGACGTCGCCAGCGTCAGCGGATCGGTCCTGATCGTACCCGCGGGCGTCAGCACGACGCCGTCCTGCGGCTTGAGAAAGGCGAGGTCCGCCCGCTGGCCGATGGCCAGGATGCAGGCGTCCGCTTCGAGCACCAGCACGTCGTCGTCGTCGTACACGGGAGCGAAGCGGCCGGCCGCGTCGAAGACGGAACGGACGGCGCGCAGTTCGATGCCCGACAGCCGTCCGTCGCCGACCAGCCGGCGCGGCCCGCGGCGGGTGACGAACCGGATCCCTTCCTTCTGCGCCTCTTCGAATTCCTCGTGTCCCTGTGTCGTGCGCAGGACCGGCATCTCGACGAAGTCCTCGAGCGACACGACCGTGACGTCCCGCGCACCGCCGCGAATGGCGGCGCGGGCGGAGTCGAGCGCTTCCTTCACGCGCGCGTCCGATTGCTGCTCGACGTCCGCAACGTGGTCGGGCATCTCGTCCGATTCGCGGCCCAGCCGCCACGCGGTGCGCGCCGCGTCGAATGCGACGAACCCGCCGCCGATCACGACGACGCGGCGGCCGAGATCCATCCGGTAGCCGCGGTTCACGTTCAGCAGGTAGTCGATCGCCTTCACGACGCCGTCGAGCTCGACGCCCGGGATCTGCAGATCGCGGCCCTGGCTGACGCCGACGGCCAGGAACACGGATTCGAAGCCGAGCGCCTTCAGCTCGCCCAGGCCGAACGATGGCGAGAGCGGCGTGCGGACCTTCAACTGGACGCCGAGCGCGAGGATCTTGTCGATCTCGGCGCGGATGAGCGACCGCGGCAGGCGGTATTCGGGGATCCCGAAGCGCATCATCCCGCCCGGTTCGTCAGCGGCGTCGAAGACCGTGACCGCGTAGCCCAGCAGGGCGAGATCGTGCGCGGCGGCCATGCCCGCCGGACCGGCGCCAATCACCGCGACCATCGCTCCACTGGCCGGCGATCGGCGGTGGAACGTGAGCGGCGCCATGGGCAGATGACCTGCGTACGTATTGCCTTCGTCGACGGGCGCCTCGTGCAGCGCGTCCTGGGTGTCCGGGCGGTTGGACTCGACGCCGTACTGTTCGGTGAGAAAGCGCTTCAGCGCGCGGATGGTGATAGGCGCGTCAATCGATCCGCGGCGACAGGCGTCTTCGCACGGCGCCGCGCAGACGCGGCCGCACACGGAGGCGAACGGGTTCGGCGCCCGGGCGACGAGGTAGCCGTCGCGCTCCCGCCCTTCGGCCACGAGCTGCACGTAACGGCCGGCGTCGGTCTCGACCGGGCACGCAGCCTGGCACTTGACCTGGGCCTTCCAGTGCTGGAGATCCGGCAGCCGTACCGCAACTGACATCTGCCCTCCGTCGCGAGCATGCGGGATCTACTTGCGTGTCCCTATGACGCGGTCATAAGCACGAACTTTTCGCGTGTGCCGGGATCAAGCAAACAGCGGTCCCCTGCGCCTGACGGGCGGAACGGTCGGTGTTCGCCCGGGTACGCCTCCGTTTGTCGGATTCCCGGCGACCCTCCGGAGCACGGCGCGCGAACGACGAAGCCTTTACCCGTGCGCCTCGAACGCGACCGCTTTCGGGAACAGGATGTTGTTCTCGAGGTGCACGTGCGCGTGCAGGTCACGCTCGAACGCCTCGAGCTCCTGGAAGCAGACGCCGTAGGTCGTGCACGCGTCGTCGGGCAGCCGGTAGCCGTCGGTGAGGGCCCGGATTTCCGCCATCGCATCGCCGACGAACTGGTGCTCGGTCTCCATCATCCGGATCGGGTTCTGGACGGTGCCGAACGGCGGCACGGGGGCGGCACGGCCCGCCGCGGCGGCGTCCGCGAGCGCAATGATGAAGGGGAACAGGATCTGCTCTTCCTTGACCATGTGGTCCGCCATCTCGGCGGCGACGCGCTCCACGAGGCGCGCGATGTGGATGAGCTCGCCGCGTCGTTCGCCGTGGACGTCCGCCAGCTTGCGCGTGTGCAGCAGCAGGGGGGGCAGCGCGGCGCGGACGTACGCGTGGTGGTGGGCGACGATGTGGCTGACGAGGGCCGGCGCCTCCCAGGACGCGTAGCAGGGCGCGTCGGCCGCCGGCGTCGTGCGGAGGACGGAGTCCAGCTCGTCCAGCAGCGCGCGCTCGTCGGTGCCGGCGTCCCGGCAGCCCTGTTCGATCGTGCGGCAGCCGTTGCAGCAGAAGTCCAGGCCGTGGCGCTGAAATACCGCGGCGGTTCGATAATCGCTGGCGACAATCTCCCGGATCGTCGCATCGGACGTGGCAGTCATGGATGAAGCCTCCATCCGCACACTATCGTTCCGCTCCGGGGCCTCCTATGATGCCCGTCATATTCCTGGTGCCGGAAGCGGCATCGCGGGCACGGCTCACTGGCGCGCGCCAAAGCTCCTATGATGGCGTGATGCAGACGGCGGAAGCGCTCCTCAGGACCA
>JANOJK010000952.1:0-9350 GCA_031408165.1 Acidobacteriota bacterium
AAGCGCCGAGATCGAACGCGATCGTGTCAGCTGTGCCGGCCGTTCGCGTCTGTCCCGCCCTGCGGCCTGAAAACCGGCCGCCCCAGCCGGGTTGGCGTGCCGCGTTACGCCCGCCACCCGGGCCGCCGAAGGCGGCCCACGCCAACCCGGCTCCTCGCGGCCTGCTCAGCGCCCTCTGCTTTTCGGCGAGCTCTGCGAGAGCTCTTGCGTGGCAGTGAACGTCTCCGGAATCGCGAGAGGGAGGCCCTGCGCCTACGAGAGCAGGATCTCCAGATCCTCCTGCTTCAGATTCCGCAGAAGACCGACGTCGGCCTGCAGGATCGCGTCGGCCAGATCGCGCTTGCTGCGCTGCAGCTCGGCGATCTTCTCCTCGACGGTTCCCGTCGCCAGCAGGCGGTACGCGAACACGTGGCGCGACTGGCCGATGCGGTGGGCGCGATCGATCGCCTGCGCTTCGACGGCGGGGTTCCACCATGGATCGAGCAGGAACACGTACTCCGCGGCGGTGAGATTGAGCCCCAGGCCGCCCGCCTTCAGGCTGATCAGGAACACCCCGACGTGCGGGTCGGTCTGGAAGCGATGCACCGGCGCCTGCCGATCCTTCGTGCGCCCGTCCAGGTACTCGTACGGCACGCCCGCCGCGTCGAGCCGCGTGCGCAGCAGGCCGAGCAGGCTGGTGAACTGCGAGAAGACGAGCGCCTTGTGCCCCTCCTCGCGCACCTCCGCCAGGTGCGGCAGCAGCGCATCGAACTTTGCGGACGGCACGTCGGTGTGCCGCGGGTCGATGAGCGCGGGATGGCAGGCCGCCTGGCGCAGCCGCAGCAGCGCCTCCAGCACGTGCATTTTGGACTTCTGCAGCCCCTCGCGCGCGATCCGGCCAAGGAGCGCCGTGCGATAGTGATCCCGCAGCTCGTCGTACAGCTCGCGCTGCTCCCCCACCAGGACGCAATGCATGGTGAGCTCTGTCCGCGCCGGGAGCTCGGGGGCGACCTGCGCCTTGGTGCGCCGCAGGATGAACGGACGGATGCCGCGCGACAGCACGTCGATCGCGCTCCGGTCCTGCCTCGCCGCCGCCCCGCGATGCCGCGCGAAGGCGGACGAGGTGCCGAGGAGCCCTGGATTGAGGAACTCGAACAGGCTCCACAACTCGCCGAGATGGTTCTCGATCGGCGTGCCGCTCAGGGCGAGCCGGTGCTTCGCGCGGAGCAGGCGCGCGGCCTTTGCCGCCGCCGTGTTCGCGTTCTTGATGGTCTGCGCTTCGTCGAGGATGGCATACTCGAACTCCACGTCCTTGAGCAGCAGCGCGTCGCGGCGCAAGGTGCCGTAGCTGGTGAGGACGATGTCGTAGTCGTCGAGGTCTCCGACCGACCGATCCGCGCCGCTGAAGTCGAGCACCTTCAGCCTGGGCGCGAAACGCGCGGTCTCCTCCTTCCAGTTGAAGACGACGGACCGCGGGACCACGACGAGCGAGGGGCCGGAGGCCTCCTTCGAGGCGCGCAACCGATCGAGCCAGGCGAGCACCATGACGGTCTTGCCGAGACCCATGTCGTCGGCAAGGCAGCCGCCGAACCCGAACCGCCGCAGAAACGCGAACCAGCCGAGCGCGTCGCGCTGGTAGTCGCGAAGCTGGCCCGCGAACGACGAGGCGGCGTCGAGCGGAGCGATGCCGCTGAAGGACGACAACTCGTCGCGCACGCGCGCGAACTGCTCGTCCACGCGGACGGCCGGCTGCGCCTCGAGCGCCGCGTCGAGCAGCGCCACCTGCGACATCCTGAACCGCACGTGGTCGCCGGTCGTCTCGCCGACCCCCGCGATGCCGGCCCAGCTCCGCAGCCACGCCTCGGGGACAATGCCGGTCGTCCCGTCGTCCAGCGTCACCGTCGCGCGGCCGTGGCGGAAGGCCTCGAGCAGGCGCGGCATGGCGACCACCTGTCCGCCGCCGAAGTCCACCGATCCGTGCAGCTCGAACCAGTCGATGCCGGAGCGCACGTCGGACCGCATCGTCTCGACCGACCGGAACGTGCGTCCCTCGGCTTCCACCCGCCAGCCCTCGGCGACGAGCTCGCGGACGGCGGCTGGAAACCGGCCGGCAGTGATCGCGTAATGCTGCTTCGCCGACTCGTAGTCCCACTGGCGCCAGAACCCGGCGTCCGCGAGCCGCGCGAGTGCGGCCTGCTCGGCGTTGACGTCGCGGCGGATCAGCAGCCGCCGCACGGAGTCGAAGGTGGTGGCGCCCGATCCCGGAGCAACGATGTGTCCGCCGTAGTCGAACGTGACGGTCGCGTTCAGGCTGGTGGCCGGGGACGCCGGCGTGATCCGCGCGTCGGCGCGGACGCTCACCGACGGCCGCGGCGACTCGTTGACGATTTCGAACTGCAGCTCCTCGGGCAGATCCGAGGGGTCCACGCCGGAGCGCGCCAGCACGTCGAGCAACTGGCCGGTCGCGCCCGGCGGAATGACCATCGGCCCCAGACCGCGCAGCTGCGACAGCCACGCAAAGGCACCGCGCGGATCCAGCCGCGCGATGCGGCTGCCATGGACGATGTACCCGCTGGCGAGGACGAGCCAGGGCGCGCGCACGGCGAGCCGATCGCTGCCGCGCACGAGGGCGCCGTCGATCGAGAAGCCTTCGTCGCCCGAGGCGTGGACGATCTCGAGGCGGAACGTCCACGCCGGCCCTTCGTCCCACGCGAGCTGCACGAGCTGCTCGCCGGGGGGCGGCTGGACGCGGAGAAACGCGCGGCCCGACTGCGCGATGAGCGGCAGCGCGCGCTCGACGAGCGGCGCGGCGAGGCGGAACGACGTGCGCGCGAACTGGCTCATGTAGCCGGTCGTGTGCGGCTCCCCGGCGCCGAGCAGCAGCGGAACGATCTGGCGATCCGTGACATCGGGCAGCCGCCCGAGGTCGGCGCTGCCCACGGGCGCCGGCTTCGGCCGTCCCCACTCCCCGTTCTTTTTCCGCTGGCGGGACTGCAGATCGAGCGCCAGCGTGTCGCCGGCAATCGTCGCGGCGCGATCGATCACGTAGACGATCTGCGCATCGACGAAGCGGGGCGCCGGGGCCTCCGCGAGGTTGCGCGAGAACTCCTCCAGGAACTGTTCCCACGGCCGGGGCCGGCGGGCCTTCCCGCGCCCGGCCCGCCGCGCGGTTTCGGCGGCGGTCGCATATTCCGGATCCGACGCGTCACCGGGATCCAGCGGCGCGATCGCCGCGCTGTCGGGAAGGGGGGAGTCGCCGAGGAGATAGCCGCGGCGCTCCGCTTCGAGGAGTGACGCCCAGATGTGCTTGCAGATGACGAAGCGATCCTGGAAGTACGGGCAGTCGCAGGACGCGGTGAACGCGCCCCCTTTGCGCCGGTCGATGCGGACGGCGTACAGGCGCTCCCCCTGCACGGCGGATTCGGCCGCCCACGGCGTGCCGGTGATCCTGCGCACCGCCCCCTCGAGGTGATAGCCGCGTCCCTTGACCCGGCTGCCGCCGGGGACGTGCCGCGCGAGCACGCGTGTGAGTGGCTTATCGCCGGAAGAGGACAAGGAACCCCGGAAGGAACGCGAACGACCACGCCCCGAAGTGGACGGCAAGGTCGGGCGCGTCGTGCGAGGGCCCCGTCCAGATGCTGGAGATCGCATAGAACGCCAGACCCGAGGCGATGGCGGCCACCGCGCCGCGCGCCGCGGCGGCGGATACGCTCCCGCCTCCACGCAACCGCTGCTGCAGCAGCGCGAAGAGAATCCAGAACAGCATCCAGGCGGGGAACATGGCCTTCATCCCCAGGAAGGGCGCGAGCAGGTAGAACGCGCACGCTGCGACGACACCGATGACGAGGCCCGCGAGCGCCGCGGGCGCCGGACGCCGCACGTGGACGCCGATGGCCAGGCCGAGGCACAGGCACATCACCGCGCCGTGCGCGACGCCGTAGGCCACGCGATGCTGGAGGCGCATCGCGGCCCACGCGTAGTCCCCGAGTGCCATCACGGCGCCGAGAAAGAGCGCCGCGATGACCGCCGCGCGGAGGCTCCGCATCTGATCCACAGAACATCATATCGCCCCCACGGCGCGATCGGCGGGCGTGGCGGGGCTATGTGCTCCGGTAGACGCTCATCCAGAGCGGGAGCAGATCGATGAAGGTCTGCTCGATGGCGCGCGTCAGCTTCGTCGCGTTCTCCATCGTCTCCCCGTCCGCCGGACGGTCGGCGAAGAACCAGCGGCCGCAGAAAATCCATTTGTGCTCGAGGGCGCCGGCGTTGATCAGCCAGCTCACGGCGTCCCTGGGCAGCATGTCGGTCGACGGCGGCTGATCGCCATATTGAATGAAGCCGCCGTTTGCGTTCATCCAGTCCGTCAGCAACTGCCGCCACTCGGAAGACACGAGCTGTTGGAAGCGCTCGAACTGCGCGAGAATGCGCTCCTGCCCCGCCTCGCGGTCGGCCTCCCCCTGGGCGAGGTTGAACCCGATGCCCGCGCGGATGGCGTTGCGCCCCCAGCGCGAGGCCGCGAAGAAACCGAGGTTCAGCTGCGGTTCCCAGCGGCCGCCGTGCTGCATCGCATAGATGTGCCCGGCGCCGCCGGGATAAAAGCTGTTGCGCCGGAACAGCTTGCCGCCGGCCTGCCCGGCGCGGTGCCGCGCCTCCACGATCCTGTCGGCAAACGGACGGTCGTTGAGCGCCATCAGGATCGCTTCGATCCGCGGCGCGAGCGCCTCGACGGCCGCGGGCGCCGCCAGCTGCCCGAGCGTCGCGAACTCCGGCCGGCCGAAGCCGCCGACGACGGGCGCTTCGCGCTTGGAGGACGAAGTGGCGCGCGGCTTCCTGGCCGGCGGGATCGCCGCACTGAGCTTGGCCCGCCGGCGCGAGACTTCCTGCTGCAGGCTGCTCGCGATCATGTTCTGGGAATTCAACTGCAGGGCGGCTTCGAGAGCGGCCGTGGCCGCGTCGAGCTCGCCGAGTTCGAGGCAGCAGCGGCCGAGGCGGGTCCACGCGGCGGCGTTCTCGGGCGCCGCCCTGGTCAGCTCCTCGTTGACCCGACGCGCCTCCATTCCGAACTCGCCGCGCTTCGCAAAGCCGGTCGCCTGTTCCTCGAGCGATGCCGTGGGGGTCACACGACATCATACTTCCCAGAACTTCCCCGAGCGAGGTGCCCGGCGCGCTTGCGCTGCATCCGGTTCTTGCATATGGTCGGGCCGGGACCGGCGTGGCAACGCCCGAGTGCAGTCAAAGGAGACGATGTGGCGAAGCGGACGAAGAAAAAGATCGTGATGAGGGCGACGAAACAGGCGACGAAGAAGACGGCGAAGCGGAAGGTCGCGGCCCGCGCCGCGGCGACGCGCAAGACCCGGAAGCAGCCCAAGCCGAAAAAGCGGTCCGCGCTCGCTTCCGCGGCCACAACGGTCAAGGGGGTGCTGGCAGGCGCCGTCGCGAGCGTGACCAAACGCATGCCGGGCGAGCCGGACGCCCTCGCGCTCCTCGAAGCGGACCATCGGCGGCTCGAAGGACTGCTCGAGCGGGGGGCGAAAACGACCGGGCGCGCCGCCAAAAGCCGCGGCGAGCTGTTCCGGACCCTCGAATCAGAGCTGAACATGCACGAACTCATCGAGGAAAAGATTCTCTATCCCGCGCTCAGGGCCCACCCGGACGCGCGCGACATCGTCCTCGAAGGCTTCGAGGAGCACCACGTGGCGGACCTGCTGTTGAAGGAACTCCGCGACCTCGACCGCGGCGACGAGCAGTGGGGCGCGAAGTTCAAGGTCCTGAAGGAAAATCTCGAGCACCATATCCAGGAGGAAGAGGGCCAGATGTTCCGTACGGCCCGCGGCGTGTTCAGCCGCGACGAGCTGCAGGCGATGGGCGACCGGATGAGGACCATGAAGGCGAAGGCTTCGTAGGGCCCGCGTGCATTACAATTGAAGGCATGCCCCTGCAGCTCAACGCGCTCAAGATCAATGGCGACCTCACCGCGGGTGAGGACATGACGATCGACTGTATCTTCGATGGATCGATCCGGCTCCCTGGACATCACCTCGTCGTCACGGCCCAATCGAAGGTGCATGCCGCGGTCGCGGCCGAGAGCGTGACGGTGCACGGCCTTTTCGAGGGACAGATCGAAGCCGAGGCCCTGCACGTGTCGGCGGGGGCGGACGTCAGCGCCACGGTGATCGCCAAGAAGCTCACCATTCAGGACGGCGCCCAGTTCACCGGCGCCGTCAACACCGAGCGCGCCCGCGCCGCCGGCGACGTCGCGCGCCACAAGGCCGCGCAGCGGGTCTGACGCCCGGGCCGGCTACTTCGCCCTCACCCACGTCAACAGGCGGGCCCTGTGCGCCGGCGTGAGGTCCGGCCGCAGCTGCAGCGTCCACCGATCGAATGGCTCCTCCCCCAGCGTGACGTCAAGGCGCTTCAGCTCGTCGCGCCGCGAGACGAGAAGCGCCACCTTTCGTCCCGGCCGGTACGCCGCGAGGCGCGCGTCGAGGTCCTCGGGCAGCACGCGGAAATCGTCGATCGCCAGGATTTCGTCGCCAGGGTTCACACCCGCCTGGTAGGCCGGCGTGCCGCGCGGCACGTTCTCCACGAGAAGCCGCCCCGACTCGATTTTCGTCTTCGCACCGATCCAGGCCGGCGCGTTCCCTATCGACGCCGACGTTCGGAATTGCACGCCGAACCAGTCGAGTGCGGGACCGTAGTCCAGTTCCTCGGTGGATTCGAGCGCGTGAAGGAACCACGACCCGAGGTCGGTCCCCGCAACCTCGGACGCCGTCTTCCTGAACTCCGCGGGCGTGAAGCCTCGAGCGCCCGAATACCGCGTGAACGCCAGCCTCATCACGTCGTCCAGGGTTCGTGCACCGTTGGTGGCGGCGCGGATGCGCGCGTCCAGGAGGAACCCCAGTACGGCCCCCTTGGTGTAATAGCTGATCGTCGAGTTCACCGTGTTGTCGTCGGGGCGGTAGTGCTTGATCCACGCGTCGAACGACGCGATCTCGGCCGACTGATTCAGTCGCCCCGGCGTCGTCTGCAGCGTCCGGATGATCGCCGAGAGCTCGCGCAGGTACTCGTCGGGCGTGTAGAGACCCGCCCTGGCAAGCTGGAGGTCGGCGTAGTAGTCACTCAGGCCCTCGGAAATCCACAGGCTCCTGGGGTAGACCTCACGCTCGTAGTCGAACGGCCCCAGCTCCAGCGGCCGGAGCCGCTTCACGTTCCAGAGGTGGAAGTATTCGTGGGAGGCGAGACTCAGCCAGGCGAGGTATTTTTCGCGCCTGCCCGTCGCCCAGCGGCTTGCCATCATCACGACGGAGTTCTTGTGCTCGAGTCCGCCGCTCGCGCCGACGAGCAGGTTGAAGAACACGTACTTGTCGTAGGGCAGCGATCCCCAGAACTCCCTGTTCACCTGGACGATGCGCTCGAGATCGCGGGCGGCGCGCTCCCCGTCGAACACCCCCCCTTCCCCGATGTCGACCAGCATGTGCGGCTTGCCGTCCACGGTGAACCGGTGGATCGCCGGGTTCCCCGCGACGATCGGCGAGTCGACGAGCGTGTCGAAGTCGGGCGCGCGGTAGTGATTCGGGCCGACGCCCGGCGCGTCGGGCATGCCGGTGACCGACGTCTTCCATGCCGCCGGGAGCTCGAGCCTCACGTCGTGCGGCCGGTTGGAGGCTGGATTGGCCGCTCCCGCCGCGTCGGCGAGCGTCATGAACGTTGGCGCGCCGTTGATCAGCGCGAAGTCCGCGTCCACCCAGTTGTTCCGCACGGTCATCTCGTGCGAGTAGACGCGATAGGTGAGCGTCACCTCGCGCGCGCCTCCGGTCGTGATGCGCCACCGGTTCTTCGCCGTCTTCTCGACAGCCAGCGCCCGGCCGCCGGCGGCAGCCGTGACGGCCTCCACATTCCGCGCGTACTCGCGCACGAGATACGAGCCCGGCGTCCAGACCGCCATCATCATCTCGACCAGCGCCCGCCCGTCGGTGGGGACGATGGCCTCGACGTCCACGTAGTTGGTCTGGGGCGCGGGAAACCGCAGCGTGTAGCGGATGGCGTCGCGCGTTTGCGCCCCCGCCGGCGCCGCGAGCACCGCGGCCAGGATAAAGACAAAAAGAAGAACCCCGCGCGTCGCACGTCTTGCCTCGCACCTCGAACCTTCAAGATGTGTCATATTTAGTCCCGTGAGTCTTGCGCGTTTCGTCCGCCGGATTGTACCGTTCGCCGCGTGTGCGGTGCTGATGGCCGCGGCGGGCTGCGGCGACACGGCGACCGGCCCCTCCTCGCTGGCCCCGTTCAGCCAGGTGGACCTCCGGCTCGGCACTGGCGCGGAAGCGGCGCCGGGCAATCTGCTCACGGTCAACTACACCGGATGGTTGTACGACCCGACGAAGGCCGATTCGAAAGGATTGCAGTTCGACACGTCCGCGGGGACGCCGGGGTTCACGTTCACGCTGGGCATCCAGCAGGTGATTGCGGGCTGGGATCAGGGCCTGGCGGGCATGAAGGTCGGCGGTGTGCGGAAACTCGTCATACCGCCGTCGCTCGCGTACGGCGGCGTGCGCAACAACTCGATTCCCCCCTTCACGACGCTGATCTTCGAGGTCGAGCTGTTGGAGGTCGTGGCCGCGGGTTCGTGAGCGTTCCTACCGCGACAGCCGGACGCGGATACCGAAGCCGAGGAACCGCAGCCGGTCGGCGACCAGCCCTTCCCCCCCGTCTTCCGCCTTGCCCTTGACCTGCGTGAAGCTGAACTCGCCGTAGAGGGCGACCTTCGACGTGACCCAGCCCTCGGCGCCGCCGCCATAGATCCATCCCCACCCGTGCGTCCGCTGCGCGAAGGACTGGCTCAACGTGTCGATCGTTTGGCTGGCGTTCAGCGTGGACTGGTGAAACGCCGTCCCGACGAGGCCGTAGGGGCGGAACCGGCCCGCGGGAATCCCGACTTTGGCGACGATGGGGAAGATGTCGACGTCGAACGTGCTGTCGAAGCGGAACGTGTCCCCGCCCTGCGTGGTGACGCCGCGCGGCTTCAGGTAGCCTCCTTCGGCGGCCAGCCAGGGGGTGATCCAGACCGTGCCGCCGAACGAATAGCCCACGCCCTGGTCGCGGCCGTCGCAACCCGGGGCGTTGCCGCACGCGATCAGGAACGCGTCGCGGAACTTGCCCAGCCCTCCGCCGCCGAACAGCGTGACGCCCGTGGGTGTCGGGGGCCGTGTGGTGGCCCCCTCTTCCCCTTCGGCCGCCGGCGGCTTCGGCGGCGTATACGTGCCCTTGACGAGGAGCATCGACGGCTGCAGCGCGCCGACGTCCACGACGAGGGTATTGATGCGCCGGACCAGGAACAGCCCGCTGACCTCGCGCCGATCGCAGCCCGCCGGCAC
>JANOJK010000930.1:0-12703 GCA_031408165.1 Acidobacteriota bacterium
AAATCACGAACGCGTTTGGGACGGCGGAATCGGGGACGGCGACGATTGCGATCGGCGAGGCCCCGGCGATGACGACGGCGCCCGTGAGCCAGACCATCGCGTTGGGCACGACGGCGACGCTCAGCGTGGTCGCGACCGGCACGGCGCCGCTCGCGTACCAGTGGTATGAGGGCTCGACCGCAATCGCCGGGGCGACGGGGAGCACGTTTACGACCCCGGATCTGACGAGCGCGGCGAGCTACTGGGTTCAAATCACGAACGCGTTTGGGACGGCGGAATCGGGGACGGCGACGATTGCGATCGGCGAGGCCCCGGCGATGACGACGGCGCCCGTGAGCCAGACCATCACGTCGGGCACGACGGCGACGCTCAGCGTGGTCGTGACCGGCACGGCGCCGCTCGCGTACCAGTGGTATGAGGGCGCGACCGCAATCCCCGGGGCGACGGGGAGCACCCTCACGACGCCGGCGCTGACCAGCGCGACCAGCTACTGGGTTCAAATGACGAACGCGTTTGGGACGGCGGAATCGGGGACGGCGACGATTGCGGTTGCGCTGAATGACGCGGTGGCGCCGGTGCTCACAGTCCCGGCCAATCTGACCCTGTCGGCGACGAGTGTGGCGGGTGCGGTGGCGACCTTCGCGGTCTCGGCGCTCGACGCGGTCAGCGGCCCTGTGCCGGTGGCGTGCGTGCCGGCCTCGGGATCGACCTTTCCGGTGGGGACGACGCCGGTGGCATGCACGGCGAAGGATGCGGCGGACAACATCGCAGCGGCGGACTTCATGGTAACGGTCGTCGACGGGACCGCCGGGGGCGTGAGCCCGGAGATCACCTCCGATGAACCAGCCGAGGACATCCCCGTCGGCCGGCTCTATCTGTATAGGTTCGTCGCCAGGGCTTCCACGCCGCTGACGTGGTCTCTCGACACGGCGCCCCACGGTATGACAATCGATGCGCTGACAGGCGTGATGTCGTGGACGCCAGCCGTCGGGCAACTGGGCCATCACAGGATCGTGGTGTGCGTCCGCAATGCCGCAGGGTCCGACCGAACCTCGTACAAAGTGACCGTGCGCGACTTGGAGCCCCCGAGAACAACCACTGCACTGGCCGCCGCCATTCTTCCAGGAAACAGGGTCCTGTTGACCTGGGCACCCGCAACGGACAACGTGGGAGTTGCCTACTACCGCGTCTACGAATACGTGGGGAAGCCTGGCGCGCGAACGGTCTGGGAGAGAGTCGCCGATCGAGTCACCTCCACGACGTTCACGGTTGCTCGTGCTGTCCGGCGTGGGTCCGTGCGCTCCTATGCGGTGGCGGCGGTCGACGGGTCCGGGCTCGAATCACCCAGAGGCGCGCCAGTGGAAGTCAAAGGGGCGCCCGAGAACGGTTCCTGAGTCGTGTAGGGAGCACGCGGACACGGCGTCCTCCGAGCATGCCGCCACGTCATCGTCTTGTTCTCCTCGTCGGCACTGATCCAGAGGAGTTGTCCGGCTGCCAGCGTGTCATTCATGGCGCGGGCCATACAGTCGCCTCCGCCACGTCCTTCGTGGAGGCTCGGATGATCCTCCAGCACACCAACCCCGACGTTCTCATCACGACGCTGCGCCTCGGCGAGTACAACGGATTGCACCTGGCCCTCATCAGTCGCGCCAGTTCCGACGATGCCCGCGGTCGTCATCGGGGATTGCGGTTCTGGTGTGGAAGTCGAATCGGCATCGGTCGGCGCCCTGGCCCTGGTTCGTCCTGTGAGCCCTGAGCAGCTGGTCCGCTTCGTCGAGCAGGTGGCGGATTCCTCCGGCGCGGTCTACTCAACGAAGCGGATCTGACCCCCCGATCACGCGCGGGTCGTGCGGGCAGCGCGGCCGGTCAGCGCCGCCGGCCGCCTGCCTTGTGCAGAGCGAGCAACCTTCCCAGTTTCTTCAGGCAGCGCATACGAATGAAGCAGACCGACCCGGTGGTGAGACCGAGGCGACGTGCGACCGCGTGGTAGGGGACTGGCGGGTCCTCATAGAAAAGGAGCCGGACGAGCTCCCGGTGGCGAGGGGACAACTGCGTGAGTGCGTCGCGCACCGCCTGTTCGCTTTCGGCGCTTTCCAGCAGCCGCGAGGGCGTCGGCGTCGGGCAGGGCGTGGTTTCCGGAGGGTCCCCCTCGAGGCGCGCGCGCAGTTGATGCCGGCGCTTCCATCGATACGACTCGTGCGCAGCGACCGTCATGATCCAGGAACGAACGCTGTGCTGGTTGCGCAGCCGCGGCAGTGTCGCGAACAGCTCGAGGCAGACCTGCTGAAACACGTCAGCCGCATCGTGCGGGCCTGCGCCGTATCGCCGGGGAAACGAGTAGATCAGCTGCTTGTACCGGTCGATGAGCACTGTCCACGCTCCGTCATCACCGGCCAGGCAGGCACTGACGAGGAGCTCGTCGGTCTGTTCGCGCGCGTCGGCGGTACCGGCCTCCTCGGTGGCCGGCGGGTCGGTGGTTATCGAATCGAACTGACACCCGTCCGCGATCATGTTGTCCTCCCCTTGGACCCAATCTCGACCCGTAGCCGCAGGGTTCGTGGCCTGCGGGCCGCTGAGACAGAAACTGATGTCGAGGTAGGAATCGTAATATCGTGGGCGATCGCCGGCAAGGCAGAATCCGTGTCAATTCACCGTAAACTGTTGACATATCTGGCCTTGTCTGATGGCCACGGGGCAATCTCAGGCCTGTCTAATGAAAGCCCCGGTCCCGACGCTCGGACGCATGCCGAAGGGGTCGAACATGTTCCTGTTCGACGTGATGTCGGCCGCATCGATGGGTCGCGCGGGTGCCCAGGCTCCAGAAAAAGGCTGGACGGGGAGTCGCTGTTGAGTCCAGCGGGCGTCACGATTGCCGACACTGCCGGCACGCACCCGTGCCGCCGCTCCGCAATGTTTGGGTGATCAGCTCGAGGGGCGTTCTCTGATATAATCAGTTTTCCTGACGCGGGGTGGAGCAGCCCGGTAGCTCGTTGGGCTCATAACCCAAAGGTCGCAGGTTCAAATCCTGCCCCCGCAACCACTTTTTCGAGTTCCCGGGGACAAAACGGGGACAATCGGTCGAAGAAACGAGGTCGATCAGCTTCCCGATGCAAGGCGAAGCGGTCGGCCTTTGTTGTTCCAGCTCACCTCCAAGCCTCTCCTCAGCTCTTCGTCGGTCACGTTCAGGTACCGTTGCGTTTGCTGAATGCTCGCGTGGCCGAGCATGAGCTGAATGACGCCGTCCGCGAGCAAGCGACAGGCGCCTTCGTGACGCATGCCAGCGGAGATCGATTCGTTCGAGCTGTTCTCGATTCCATTGCGCTCCCTCTCTTCCGGGCTTTGGATCGATGCCGTTCGCGAGTAGCCGCAGCGATTCCCAGGCGGTCTGAATGTTCGGCTGGTAGGCTCGGGCGAAGACGTTACAGCGTGTCTGCGTGCAGCTCGATCAGACCCCAGGCGGTCGGCCTGCCCCGCCAACATGTCCGGCAGCGCACTCGTCGCGGGACGCTCTCAGGGTCACGCCAATCCTCATCTCCCTGTTGAACGATTAGCGACTTGGGCGCCGAAAGATCAGGATGTGCTGCATGGGCAAGCCATCGAGCAGACGGTCAAAAACGAGGCCTTCCGCTTCGAGTTCGGTGCGCACCTCGGAAACGCTCATCTTGTGGTTTGGATGAATGGGCAGTTTCGGGTCCTCCTTCCGATACTCCAGCAAGACCAGTTGCCCATTCGGCTTGAGCGCACGCCGGATGCTGCGCAGCATCTCCTGGGGGTACCAGAACTCGTGGTAAACGTCCACGAGCAGCGCCAAGTCAATGGCCGCAGCGGGCAGGCGCACATCCTTGTCCGTCCCTTGCACGAACTTCATGTTGGCTACGTGCTGTGCCGAGGCCCTTTGTTCAAGGAGCTGGAGCATGGACGGCTGAAGATCATTCGCGTAGACCATTCCTCCGGGACTGACCACGCGTGCAAGCCGCATCGTCATGAATCCGCTGCCGGCCCCCACATCGGCGACGATCATTCCGGGCGTGATCCCAATCAGCTCCAACGCTCGATCGGGTTGTTCCTCTTGCTCGCGCGTTGGGCGATCGAGCCAAGCGGCATCTGTGTAGATGTCCGCAATCTGCCGTCCAGTCAGGGGATGCTTGGGCGGAGACTGTGCGGCGTGAATGCATTGGGCCGTGAGGCCGAGAAGCAGACCGAGGGCGATCTTAGAGGCCAGACGCCGCGTAGTCCGTAGTCTAAGAATCATCAGATGCCTTCCTGCGATGCGAAGTCAGCATACGATACCGCGTGTAGTCGTTCGAACGGCTCCTCACTGTGCCTTGCGAATGGGCGACCGACGCCCCGTGTTAAATGGGTCAAATGGATCATCCCCACGGCGTTAGGGAGGGACCTATATTCAGGAGCCTATGCTCACGCGCTGTTCCGCGCCCCTGCTTGGCGCGGGACCGGCACTGTTGCGTGTGCCGTCGGTGCCGCTCCTTGGCCATCAGGATCGCCCGCTGGAGCTGCGCCGGCGCAGCGGCGAGATAGCGGCTCCTTTGCCAGCAGCCCAACGTGTGGACCTCTACCGCTGCGGCGCCACGCCGTGAGACGGCTCAAACGGCACCACCGCTTGAGCGCGTATGTCCCGGGATGGGGATAGGAGCGCCAGCCCGCTTTAAGGCGCCCCCACCGACATGCATCGTACCGCGCGATTCTGTTACCCAGGTGTTACCCCGAATGGACCCTTTGATCGACGCTTTCAACGAGACTCACGCAGTCATACTAAGCTGTCTCCAGCGTGCTCGACTCAATTCGCCAGGACGTCGTCTACGCGTTCCGCGGTTTCCGCCGCAGCCGCGGCTTTACGCTCGTCGCGCTGCTCGTGCTCGCGTTCGGCATCGCCGCCAACACCACCATCTTCAGCGTCGTGAACGCCGTGCTGCTGCGGCCGCTGCCCGTGGCGCAGGCCGAAGAGCTGCGGTTCCTCAGTGTCATGTTCTCGCCACCCGCCAGGATGCGCCACGGCGTGCCCTACTCGACGTTCGAGCAGCTCGCGAACGAGCGCGACGTGTTCAACGGCGTCGCCGGGTTCTTCAGCGACAGCGCCAAGCTCGGCAACGGCATCAGCGCCACCCGCATCGTCGGCGAGCGCGTGACGACGGGCTATTTCGACGTGCTCGGGGTGCATGCCGCCTTCGGACGGACGTTCGCCCCGGCTGACGACCTTCCCGGCGCCGATCCCGTTGTCGTCATCAGCGATCGTTTCTGGCGGACCAGGCTCGACGCCAACCCGAACGTGCTCGGGACCACGCTCGACCTGCGCTCGCCATACTCGTTCGGCGGGACGTATTACCGGCACCACCAGGTCTACACGATCGTCGGCGTCATGGCGCCGGCGTTCAAAGGTATCTCGACCGTGTGGGTGCCGCGCGACTACTGGGTGCCGCTGCGGCAGCGCGCCAGCGATCTCGCGGCAGCCGACGCTGAGCGCAGCGGCGGACGGCCCGAGCCCTATCTGGACTTGTGGACGCGCGCCACTCTCGTGACGCGGCCGCTGCCGGGCGTGAGGGACGCAACAGTCCGGGCGGCCGTGCGAGCGGCCGAACAGGAAATGCCTGAAACGCAGTTCGCGACGCGCCAGGGCCTGCGCCGCGAGCGGGGGACGATCGTCTCGGATCGATCGGTCGAAGGACGGCTGCCCTTCGATCCGACCGGCAAAGTCGTTCCCGAGCGTCTCGCCGCCGCGCTGATGCTCGTCCCGCTGATGGTCGTGCTGATTGCCGCGGCGAACCTGGCCGGCATTCTCATGGCTCGCGGCGTCGCGCGCCGCGGCGAGATCGGCGTGCGCCTGGCGCTCGGCGCGAGCCGCGGCCGGGTAGCCCGGCAGATGCTGACGGAGAGCCTGCTGCTGTCGCTCGCCGGCGCCGCGATCGCGATTGTCCTGTCGCGCGCGTTCATCACGGTGTTCGCGGCATACATGCCCAGGCTCGGCGGCGGCGTCATCAGCCTGGCGGCGGTCTCGCTCGACGTCCCGCTCGACGGACGCGTCCTCCTGTTCACCATCCTGCTGGGAATCGGCACCGGCGTGTTCGTCGGCATGACGCCCGCCCTTCAGGCGCTGCGCACTAACATCCTCGGCGTCCTTGCCGGAACGGCGCAGGCCGCCAGTCCGCGCTCGCGCTTCCAGCGCTGGATCGTCGTTCCGCAAATCTGTTTCTCCCTCGTTCTGCTGCTCGCGGCCGGCGTGCTGGTCCGCGCGCTGGTCCGCGCCGAGTTCGCCGATCGCGGCTTCGATCCGAGCGGCCTCGTCTACGCGGAAGTCGCCAGGCCACCGCGCTACTTCGGCGGGATGACGCCGGAACAGCGCCAGGCCGAGAATGCCCGCCAGAAGGGGGAATACCTGGAGCTGCTGCAGCGGGTGCGGACGCTGCCCGGTGTCGAGATCGCGGCGCTGTCGAACAAGGTCGTCTGGACGAACCAGGACAACGTTCCGGTCGTGACCCAGGCGAGCGTTCGCGAGGGGCAGAACCGGTGGGCGGCTGGGGCCTATGTCTCGGACGGCTATTTTGAGGTGATCAAGCTGCCCATCGTCCGCGGCCGGGCGTTCGACGCAAGCGACACGGCGTCATCGCCGCCGGTCGCCATCGTCAGCGAGCACCTGGCGCGGCTTCTGTGGCCGGACAAGGACGCGCTCGGCGAATACGTGGCGAGCCCGGATCCGACTGCCACAGCCGCGCCCACCTGGCTACGCGTCGTCGGCGTCGCCAAGCAGGTCACATTCGCAGGGCAGGAGGAGCAGCCCTCGCCGTTTCTCTACGTGCCCATCGCGCAGCGCCCGTTGCTCCTGGCGGCCAGCATCGTCGCACGGGGGCGCGGCAACACGCCGGAGCTGCTGAAGACGCTGCCCGCGGCGATCGTTGCCGCTCAGCGCGACGCGGAGATACCGCGGGCGCGGACGATGGCGGAAGACATCGACGATGCGTTGTATCCGACGCGTCTCGCGGCATCCGTGCTCGCCGTCTCAGGCCTGTTCGGGCTGCTGCTGTCGGTGGTGGGCCTTTACGGCGTCGTCTCGTATTCAGCCGCACAGCGCATGCGCGAGATCGGCATACGTTGCGCTCTCGGCGCCGAACGCCGCGACCTGCTGGCGCTGCTGCTGCGCGACGCCGTGCTCGCGTTGGCGGTGGCGGTGGTGCTCGGCGTCGGTCTCGGGTTTGCCACGGTGCGGATCGTGTCCAGCATGGTGGTCGCGCTGCCCCGGCTCGACGCCGCCACGCTGATCGCGGTCCCGTTGACGCTCTCCGCCGTCATCCTCGCAGCGTGCCTGCGGCCGGTGCGCCGTGCCGCCCGCGGGAACCCGATCGACGTGCTGCGCGCGCTGTGACCGAAAGCTCAGGCCTGCGGGCTCGTGATCGTCCGGCCCTCACGCGGTGCTTGTTGAGCGGGCCCTCGGAGCGTTGTCCCGGCGTGAGCGCCCGAGTTGATCGAGCCATTCCGAGGGTTTGCCGAACGGCCGAACAACCCGCAATTACACACGCCCGTGAACGGCGCTGTTCGGTGGTTAGTGCGGAGCTCGCATCGCCGAAATTGAGGGCATGGAACTCGATCTGCGGCCGACTTGACCAGACGTCAGATTCTTTTTTGAAGCCACGTGACTAACCAAGGTCCTCGACCCTGACGGTTGACCCGAAGAGCAGCGGAGTTTCCGAGCGCACGGCTTTAAGGCGGCCTTGGACCTGGTCGCGGCCGCGGCTTGGTTGTGGGAGGTGTGTTATGCGGTTTCATGGTGTCCACGTGTTCACGCTGACGGCGCGCTGATGACGTTCCCAGACGTGGTGGCGCGCGATGGTACGCAGTCGGCTGGGCAAGTCTCAGTAACGGAACGTGTTGTGATCGCTTTGCGAACCCGTCTGCGTTACACGACCATGGTCATACTGCGTTCGTCATCACGACGGCGTTTGAACGCTATTGAGCGGGCACAAGCCCGCGCCGGAGATTATCGGGAATCACCTGATACTTAGGTCCGCTGAATCTGCGCGGGCCGCGTGTCGGAGCGCATCGCCGTGGACCGGCAGTGTCTGCCTGGTTGAACTTCCCGGTGGTTCGGCGTAGCATACGAGCATCCCCGGCAGCTCTGAATCTCGCCTCTTGGAGTTGCCGCCATGTCCTTCGTCCAAATACGGATCTCACCACTCGCACACTGGCCTCCGCTCGGTGCGCTGCTCGTCGCATTCGTCGCCGGGTGCATCCCGATCGGCGCGGCGTCAGGGCCCGCCACTTGCGGCAAGGAAATGGCCGCCGCCACCTCGAAGGCAGAGGGGCTCCCGCTAACCCTCCGTGGCCGCATCCAGCACGGTTTGCCTCACGCCGTGGCGCTTTTCCGGTTTCAACGGTCGGACGATGCTCTCGCGCTGCTCGATGCGCTGGTGGCGCTCCTAGACAGCCCGCGACGCGAGCGCCTCGAGGACGCCGTCGGGGACGCGCTGAGGACATCCATTCGCACGCTCCGGACCTGCGTCGCGACGAGCCAGGCTGCGCCGCTGGCGACGATCACGATCCACGCATTCGACGAGGACGGCACTTCCGAAGGCGGCGCCGGCAGACCGGTCGGCGAGGGGGCGTCGGTCGACGTCGAAGGCATTGCGGTAGGTCGCACTGGCCCCGACGGCACACTACAGGCGGTGGTACCGTCAGGCACGATCCGCATACGTGTGACCAACCACGCATCGTCGGTCGGCCAAGAAGTCGTTACGCTCTCGCCGGGAGCGTTTTCGCTGGCCTCCGTTGTCCTGGCCGAAGGAAAGGAGCCGAGCGAAGACAGCGACCTCGTGTTCGAGGAGGCCCCGGACGGCGTTCTTCCCGTCGACCCGGCTTCCTTGACGTTGACATTCATGCAGCACGAGGCGCCGGTGCCAATTGACCGCATCGAGGAGATCGCGTTGTCCGACGATCCGGATGCGGTCGGCGACGACCTGAAACCCTTCTTTACGGTCGTCCATGGCGTTATACAGGCGACGAACCTACCGGCCCTCCGCGGCCGCATCGCGAAGTACTCGAGAAACGGCCGGCCGCTCAGCCTCGCCGTGATCACCATCGACACGCAAGGACGTGGGCACTACGGCCGGCTCAGGTTCCAGGTCGGGGAATTCCGGCTCGTAGTGACGCTCGCGCCGCCCCCGTCGAATCCGGCGCTGCCGGTGTCGAACATCAAGGTGCGCGTCACCGTCGGCGGTGCGGACGTTGCGATGAACCGCACCTCCGATGCGCAGGGCCGTTTCGAGATCGAATCGCTTCCTGAGGCGACGCTTGATTTCGAAGCGCACACGGAAGCCTCTGGTATGCACTACTACATTAACGCGAGCTTGACGCTCTGTGGGAGCGGCTCGGTGACCATCCCGATGCTGAGCGTGAAAGATGCCGTCGCGAGGACGCCCAGATTGCGAGACCGTACTACGCCCCCGTGTTCGGATCTCCCGAGGCGGTGAACGCATCGCCGGGTCACGCCGTACTGAACGCTCCGCCCATGCCGGCTCCAGAGCGTCTGAATGAGAGTAGGGACCAGCATATCCCCGCCGACCAGGCGACGCCCGCAGATAACGCGAACCCGACGGGGATCTGAATTCTCGGATGGCGTCGAGCGATGGGGTTCCGAGCGTCCTGGTCGGCCATTCACCGAATTGGGCAGGTCTGCAGAAAGGTCGGCCCGGTTTGCCGCCATGTGCGTTCTCGATGTTCGCGCGGTGATCACTCCTGATCAGTCGCCTTGTGGCGAGTTACGCGGCCCCGGGCGTCCTGCGAGCCAACCAGGAATCGAACCCCGCTCGTGCGCGTCGCTCCGGTAATCGCAAAAGCATCGGGAGCGCGCCGGGCGGGTCAAGGGCGCGGAGCGGCGAAGCGGACCCTTGACGCGCCCAAGCGCTCCCGGACAATCAGGAACCGGAGCGACCGCAAACCAGGACGCGATCACTCCTGGAAAGTTGCGTGCAACACTTGCGGGAACCACGGCAGAAATGAAGCAGATTCTTGCTGTTCCTTCCTGGAAGAAATTGGCGCTCAGATTCGTGCGGAGTCTCGAACAGCATTCCCCCGCGCACAGACACGCGCGCCCCAGCACTTCTCCGACACTGACATCGGGCGTGAGCGACCCCGCCGGTCGGCTCTGGGACCGCGTGCACAGCGCGCGGGCGGGGTCGCTCACGCCCGTTCCTTGCTGCGACACCTGCTGGGGCGCTTACCGGGCGGCACAAACCGCCGCCCTCCTGGCTCGGCCCGACCAGCATCAACATCGGCTCCGTCAGTGAATTGCGGGCCTCCATGACCGCAGTTGCGCTAGAGTCGCGGGCCAGTCGGGGAATCGCCGCCACAGCGGGAGGGGGCCAACCGCGCCTTGGCCTTGCGTCCCCCTCCTCGGTCCCCTTGTCGGCGTAGGAACCGCCTGGGGACGACGATGGTAGAGTTTGAGCGAGCCATGACCCGCGTCCTCGAAGGCCATCGTCCGGAGCTTGTAAAGCTGTGCAGGAAGTACCGCGTCCGCCGGCTGGATGTGTTCGGTTCAGCGGCTCGCACGAGACCAGGAGGCACCTGATGGACGGGAAGGAAGTCGGTTTCACCGTGCGGCTCTTTCGGGAGGGCGAGACTTACGTCGCCCACGTGCCGGAACTTGACGTTTCATCCTGCGGAGACACCGAAGCGGAAACGCGGCGGAACATCAAGGACGCTGTCGCGGGATTCCTGAACACGGCGGAGGAGCGGGGGACGCTCGTGCAAATCCTCGAGGAAGCGGGCTACCGGCTCGAAGATGGGCGCTGGCGCGAACCGGAAATCGTTTCGACCGAGCGGATGCAGGTCCGGGTTGCCTGACCGCAAGCTCGTTTCCGTCCCATTCCAAACGCTCGTCCGCATCTTCGAGAAAGACGGCTTCAGCCTCGTCCGACAGGAAGGAGATCACAAGATCTTCACCAAAGCTGGAGTGCTGCGGCCCCTCGTGATTCCCACCTACCGCGCCGTTCCCGTGTTCATCATCCGCAACCTGCTCCGGACCTCCGGAATGAGCCGCGAAAGATATTTCGAGCTTATGGAGGGATGATTCCGCCGACCTGAAAGGGTCGTCGTTCTCGCACCCGATGCAATTGCCGCCGGCGGCAGTTGCCAAGGTCATGAATCCCAGCACGGCACCTCCGACGTTAGCAGGTCAGGCGACGGCAACCAGGGGCGAGAGATGACCGTATCGATGACCGAGTTCGAGGAGAAAAGTCTCCGTCTGGCATCCGGACGGCAATGCGTGACGTCGACCTCGTCGCCGAACGACTGAAGGCAGCCCAGAAGGATCATGAGGAGCACTATGGCAAGCCGAAGCGCTGAACCACGCGAATCGATCACCCGCGGCACTGGAAACGTGTTCGCCGATCTCGGGTTCCCCGACGCTGCAGAGCGTCAGGCAAAGCTGCGCCTCGCCTACGCCCTGAACCAGCTTCTTGCAGGGCGCAAGCTGTCACAGGCCGAAGCCGCCAGAATGCTAGGAGTGACGCAACCCAAGGTGTCGGCCCTCAGGAACTACAAGCTCGCGGGCTTCTCGGTGGAGCGCCTGATGAACCTGCTGACGGCGCTTGACCAAGATGTCGAGATCGTGATTCGGCGGAAGCCTCGATCCCGGAAGAATGGTCGGATCAGTGTCGTCGCAGCTTGAGGACCACCTCCGATGGTTCTGAAGCCCACGACCGCTCCTGGACGACGCAGATCATTCACAGCCGCCCGGCGGCGTGCGCTTGCCCGACTCCGGACATCAAAATACAGTAGGTGTATTCCATTGGCATGTCTAATAAAGACTCCGCCAAGGCCGACGTCCTGCAGGGGACGCTCGACATCATGATCCTGCAGACCCTCGCCACGCTGGGGGCGTCGCACGGATACGCCATCGCGGCGCGTCTCGAGCAGGTGTCGGGCGGTCGCGTGCAACTGAACATGGGCACCCTCTATCCGGGACTGATGCGGCTCGAGCAGCGCAGCTTCATCAGCGGCACATGGGGCGTGACCGACACCAAGCGCCGAGCCCGCTTCTACGCGATTACCGCGGCCGGCCGCAGGCAGCTCGCCGTCGAGAAGCAGGAATGGAACCGGACGGTGACGATCATGCGGGCGCTGCTGAGCGAGTCGAAATGATGCCCGTCATCCGCGAGTGGCTGCGGCGGTTGTGGGGCACGTTCCGCAAGGCGCCCGAGGACGCTGTCATGGAGGAGGAGCTGAGGCTGCACCTGGAGATGGTCGCGGCCGACTTGCAGCGCCGCGGCGTGACGCCGGCGGAAGCGCTGCGCCAGGCGCGCCGGCAGGTGGGCGGCGTCGCGCAGGCGATGGAGCAGCGGCGCGATCAGCGCGGTCTGCCGTGGCTCGAGGATCTGCTCCAGGACGCGCGCTTCGGTGCGCGGATGCTCCGGCGCGCGCCCCTGGTCACGGCCGTGGCGCTCCTCACGCTGACCCTCGCCATCGGCGCCAACAGCGCCATCTTCAGCCTCGTCGACCCGCTGTTGTTTCGCGATGTGCCCGTGCGTGATCCTGCCGGCCTTGTGCAGTTCACGTTTCAGTATCCGCGTGACCCGCCGCTGAACATCTTCAGTCTCGCCAATTACGAGCAGTATCGCGACGGGAATCACGTCTTCTCGGATCTGTTCGGACTCGCGCCGCTGACAACGGAGTCGCGCACGGGTGAGGATCCGATCGC
>JANOJK010001031.1:0-2056 GCA_031408165.1 Acidobacteriota bacterium
CGCCCACGACGGCCGGTCTGCTGATACGCCGTAACGCTTCCGACCGAGGCCGTTTGCCGAGGCTCGGGGTTGTCATACGGACCGCCGCGCAAGCTAAGAAGAGCGCAACCGCGGACCGGCTTCGGCGCCTGCCGGCCCGCGGAACGGCTCCATCGGAATCGGTGCGTACTCGACGTCAAGGATCTCCAGGTGCCGGGTTTTCGTCGGCGCCCGCACGACGACGCGGTCGCCCGGGGCCGCCTTGATCAATGCGCGCCCCAACGGCGACATCCAGCTGATGTAGCGGCGGGCCAGGTCTATTTCGTCGATCCCGACAATCCTGACCACATGTTCATGACCGGCGGCGTCTTTATAGGTGACGGTCGCGCCAAAGAACACGCGGGTGGCCGCTGATCGCGACCGCGGGGCGGCGGGATCGACGACTTCGGCCGAGTCGATGCGTTTCGTCAGAAAGCGAATCCGCGAATCGATCTGACGCAGCCGTCGTTTCCCGTAGAGGTAGTCGGCGTTTTCGCTGCGATCGCCGTTGGCCGCGGCCCACGCCACCACCTGCGTCACCTCCGGCCGTTCCCGGTTCAGCAGGAAACGGTGTTCGTCTTTCAGGCGTTGCAGGCCGGCGGGCGTGATGTAGTTCTTCAGTCTCGGCCCCGGGGCCTCACGCACGGGCTCTCTCAGGGGCCTCTTCGTTCTCATGTCAACGAAGAATACAGAGAATGACCAGACCTTGCTCGGGCCCAGCCACGCACGCTCGACACCGCCGCGCATGCTACTTCGGCTGGACAGCGCCGGCGCGAGAGACGTGTTGGACGACGGGGCGGACCGGATACGGTTTCTCCCCCATCAGTCCCGACCAGAGCAGGCGATTGAATCGCGCCGTCGGCACCTGGTCGGCTTCGGTGAAGTCGAAGCCGGCCGTCAACGCTTCCCAGTACGCGGCGCCGTGACGCGGCGTGATCATCGGACCGGCCGCAAACGGGATCTGGCGTCCGCCGTCCGTCAACGACAGCGTCGTCGTCGCGAGGACCGTCGATGCCTCCGCCGTGTACGTCCACTCCGGCGACTGGGTGATGTCGAAGACGTCGGTCATCGGCGGCTGCAGCGCGGTGTTGAGATTGAGGTGTTCCGTCCCGAGGATGTCTTCGATCGTGCGAAGCACGTTCACCTGACTGTAGCGCGTGCTCACGACCGCCTTCTTCTTGACGTAAGGCCCGATCACCCACGCCGGCCCGCGGTGCGAATCGACGTGGTCTGGCCCGTCCTGCACGTCGTCTTCGACAACGATGAACAGGGTGTCCTTCGCGTATCGGCTCTTTGCGACCGCTTCTACCATCAGGCCCAGCGCCAGATCGCAGTCGGCCTGCTGCGTCTCGGGCGTGTTCACCCCGGCCAGGGCGGTCGCGAACGCGCCCATGTGATCGTGGCTGATGCGCACCAGCGAGAGGCTCGGCAGAGTCCCTTTGACCACGAACTGATCGAACTCGCGCTTCCACTCGTGATAACGCCAGAGATCCGGATAATTCTGATCGTAGCCGCGAAAATAGACGTCGGTGAACCGCGCCAGCGCCGGATCCCGCGGCGCCACCTGGATGATGGCGGCGCCGAACGGATCCTTCGCGGGAGCGTCTTTGGTGCCGATGCTGCCGATGTTCTGAACCAGGAGCCCGTAGTTACGGACCGTGCCGCCGGCCGCGAGCACGGCGTTGAAAATGTAGCCGTCCTCGAATCCGAACGGCGCGTCCGTGGAGGCGTGGTTGCGCGCGCCGGTGAGCAGATTCAGCGTCCCGCCCGGCAGACCCGCCGTCTCCTTGCTGTACGTCATCGCACCCGCCGGGCCGCTCGCCGCATCGCGTTCCGCCACAGTGGGCCAATTCACCGGGACATTGCGGTTCGCGCCTTCGGTCTCGTAGGAGAGGCCCCGGTTCACGGCGGCGTAGTTGAGTTGCTGCGTGATCGCCTCGGTCGTCGTCACGCGCCCCTGGAGGGCCCACGACCAGCCGTCCATGCTGCCGTCTCCCGGAGCCATGAAGTTGTCGAGCGTCACGAACTCGGTCGCCAG
>JANOJK010001117.1:0-1578 GCA_031408165.1 Acidobacteriota bacterium
TCCCGGAGCAGGAAAAGGTGCGACGGCTTGACCAGGTTCTGCCGCTGCGCGAAGAACCCGCTGGCGCCGCGACTGCTGTACTCGAGGCCGGTCCGGCGGCAGGACACGGCAAACGACATGTCCGAGTCGCGCGTGGCCACGCCGAGCTCGCCGAACAGCCGCACCAGGTTCGGATAGGTGCGGTCGTTGTGCACCAGGAAGCCGGTATCGAGCGGGACGCTGCCGTATGGGGTGGCAATCAGGACCGTATTGGTGTGCCCGCCCAGACGCTCCTCCTTTTCGAAGAGCTGCACCCGGTGTCGCCGGCTCAGGAGATAGGCAGCGGCCAGGCCGGAGATGCCGGCGCCGATGACCGCGATGTTCTTCATGCGCCCTAAGAAGTAGCAGTACGGTCCCGGTGATGTCAAGTCTCTGTCCATGACAAGTGATTGACAACTTGGCATCGGTGCGATACGCTGGCTGCTCACGAGAGTTGTTGAGGAAACGGTGATGGCGATGGGACACACGATCAAACTCGCAGCGTGCGGCGCCGTCCTCTTCATGGTGCTCGACGGCATCTGGCTCGGACTGCTGATGAAGAACTTCTACCGCGATCAACTCGCGCCGATCGTGCGCCTCGCCGATGGCGGCATCGCGCCCAACTGGCCCGCGGCCTTCGTGGTGTACGTCCTGCTCGGGACCGGCATCGCCCTCTTCGTCATTCCGCGCGCGTCGACGGTCCCGCTTGCAGCGGCCTACGGCGCCTTGTTCGGGCTTGTGGTGTACGGCGTCTATGACTTCACCAACTACTCCACGCTGCGACAGTGGCCGTTCGTGTTGGCGCTGGCCGACGTGGCCTGGGGAGCGGTGGCGTCAGCCGCATGCGCGGCAGCCGTCCGGATCGTGGCCCGGTGAAGAAACCACGCGATACGCCGGCGCACTACCCGATTCGCGCGGTTTCCAAACTGACCGGGGTGGCGATCGACACCCTGCGCGCGTGGGAGCGCCGCCATAGCGCCGTCACTCCCATCCGCGACGACCGCGGCCGGATCTACACCGACGCGGACATCGCGCGGCTGCGGCTGTTGCGCGGCGCGGTGGAACGCGGACACAGCATCGGCCGCCTCGCAGGGCTCACCGATGCGGAACTGCGCCATCTCGCCGCAGCCGGCGCGAGCGCGGTCTCCGAGGTCGATGCCACGCGACGGACACCGATCGACACCGCCGCGCTCACCGCCGCGCTGCAGAAATACGATGCCACCGCCATCGACCAGCAGATCAGCCGGCTCGCGTCGCTCCTGCCGCCGCTCGAACTGCTCCGGGACGTCTTGATGCCGGTGCTGGCCCAGGTGGGCGACGACTGGCACCGGGGAGCGGCCCGCATCGCGCACGAACACCTGATGTCCTCGACGATGCGGAACATCCTCGGCTCGTTCCTCCGGCTGTACGCGCGCCCGGAGGCGTCACCGCGCCTCCTCTTTGCGACCCTGTCCGGCGAGCGCCACGAGATCGGTACGCTCGGCGCCGCCATGCTCGCCGCCAGCAGCGGCCTGGGCGTCGCGTACCTCGGGCCGGATCTCCCGGCACGCGAGATTGTCG
>JANOJK010001129.1:0-3197 GCA_031408165.1 Acidobacteriota bacterium
ATTGCATCGCACCTTCGCCTGCGAGAACCGCTGAGGTAGCGATGTCGTCCCGAACCGAGTCCGTGCAACGGTGGGAACGCGCCGAGATCGCGCGCAGTTCCGTGGAAGCCACCCTTACCGCCGACCGCGCGCTCCGCGTCAGCCAGCAGACAGTCGACCGCTACGCCAGTCCCCGTTCCGACACGGCGTATCCCCTCGAATACGCCTACCACGAGCTTGGCAGCGTCGAGGGCAAGCGCATCGTGGACTACGGGTGCGGTTCAGGGGCGAACAGCGTCCTCCTCGCCAACCGCGGCGCGCACGTCTGGGGGATCGACATCTCCGAAGATCTGCTGCGCCTCGCCCGGCGGCGACTGGCCGTCAGCGGACGTGAAGGCGGAGCGACGTTCATCGCCGGCTCCGCGCACGACATGCCGTTCCCCGACGGCTCGATCGACGTGGTGTTCGGGATCGCCATCCTCCACCACCTGGACCTCGATCTCGTCTCGCGGGAAGTGCGGCGCGTGCTGAAGCCCGGCGGACGGGCAATTTTCCAGGAGCCGGTGCGCAACTCGCCCGTCCTGCGCTTCGTCCGCTCGTTGATCCCTTACCGGGCGCCCGACATCTCCCCATACGAGCGCCCGCTGACCGACGCCGAGCTGAAACGGTTCGCGGCCGGATTCAGCACGTGCGTAGTGCGCGCGTTCGCGCTGCCGCACGTCCAGGTCGGGCAGGTGCTGCCGGTGGTCAAGCAGTACTGGCGGATGCTGTACGAGATGGACCGCACGGTCCTGCAGCGCGCTCCCTGGCTGGCGCGCTATGCGTCGATCAGGGTCATTTCCCTGACGAAATAATCCGCAGGTTTCTCGGCGGCAGGGGCACGGCCGTCATCAAACCCCTCGGGACCGTGTCGAGCAGCGGCCGCAAGCGCTCGAGGTCTGCGCCGGGCGCCCGCGGCTCCCCCGCAGGGGCGGTCAGTCCGGCATCGAACGGCGACTCGAAACGATTCCCCGCGGGATACCTGGCGGGATTTCCCCCGCTCAACCAGTTCCCCGTGATCACCGCGTCCGGAAAGTACATCTGCATGGCGAGCGTCCCATACGAGGCCCCGGCGCCGTTGAGGCCATAGGTGCCGTGCGGCGCGGCATTGTTCGTAAATCGCAAACCGGTCACCCGCCGCGGCGCGCTCGCCGTCCCTCCGTACACGTACAGCACCGTGGTGCCGTCCAGATCGAACGTGTTGTGGTCGATGACGATGTCCCGGGGCTCATCGCCGAGCAGGATCCCCCACCCGTTGCCGCCGAGCCGCGTGGTCACGCCGGAAAACAGGTTCTCCGTAATCCGGATGGCGCTGGTCTGAAGAGTGCTGTTGTTCGAGTCGAAACCGAGGATATTGACGCCGGCGGTCACATTGCGGACGATGTTCCGGCTGAAGTCCACGGTTTCCACCACGCACCATGGGCAGCCGCCTCCCTGGCTCCGCGGCGTGAAGAGGATGGCATACCCGGGCTGCGCCGCCTGCCAGTTGTTCTCGAGCAGGTTGTATTCAACCCTGACGCGCCGCGCGTTCTTCAGCTCGAAGATGTTCTTCACCTGCCAGCGGGTGCCCTCCGCGGGCGGCGTCCCCACGGCGCCCGGCGCGCCGGTGTCGGTGAACGAAGTGCCGGTCACCGTCCAGTATTGAGTCGCCCCCCCCGCAGTGCGCCCGTAGATCCGGTACTCGGTAGCATCGGCTACCGCATTCCAGGCGATGGTCACCGAACCGCCCGGGGAGGCCGCCACCAGCTCGGGCGATGCCGCCGACGTGCCGACGTTCCCCTGGCCCACGGGCCTGCGCGCCGTCACACGATAGGCGTAGGTCCCGGGCCCCAGCGACCCGCCAGTCGCGGCCGCGACGCTCCCTCCTGACGGCGCCTGGATAATCGGATCGCGCCACGACATCGGGCGGGACATGTGGTTGTAGCGGATCGACACGTCTTCGCTCACCAGGTTGGGGATCGCCGGATCGGCTCCGCCGAGCAGGAACACCTCCCCCGATGCTTCGAGATAGTTGTTCTCGATCGAGAACGGTCCCGGACCATTCCATCCCCCGATCGCCTGCGCGTCCGCCCCCACCGCCTTGATGTCGGCGATGTACGAGTTACGGATTGTCACCGCCCGCGCGTTCAGCGCAATGCCGCGCTTTTGGCCATACAGAGGATGGCCGTGGATATAGACCCGGTCGAGGACGATGTCGTAGGGGACCTGAGAGGCCTGCGACTGCGCGCCGGAGCCGTCGCCGAGCTGGAGGATGTCGCCGTAGCCGTCCTTCGTCGCCGCAAATTCGACCAGCATGACGCGCCAGTGGTGCGCACCGGCCGCGGTTCGGAGCGCGGCGGCGGAATTCGGCGACACGATCCGGGCGAAATGAATCGCGGTCGCCGGGGTCACGCGTTGATTCGGAGGAGGCACCGCCGCATCGGGCAAATCCGTGCGGATCGTGATGGTGGTGGCTCCTGCCGTCACCGGCAATACGAAGTTGCCCGCAAACGTCGAGTCGGGCGCCAGCCGGATCTCGTCACCGGGCCGGGCGGCGTTCAACGCCGCCTGCAGGTCTCCACCCGGGCCCACGCGACGCACTTCGGCCGCGGCAGGAGACGCCAACGCGCAGATCATCGTCCAAAGAGCGCACAGTCGGATCATGGTAGCTGGCTGGCAAAGGTGATGCCGGAGGCGGAAGGCAGGGAAGGCAGGGAAGGCACGAAGGAGAAAGCAAAAGGAAGGGTAAGGGCAAGGGGAAGACAGAAGGTGAACCGTCAACCGTAAACCGTTAGCGGTTCACGGTTGACAGTCCCCCGGCTGCGATTGCGGCGATACGCCGCAGGCACGCCGGAGAACCCGGACAAAAGCGTCATGAGGCGCGTCGTACGGCCGCGGCAAGGCCAATGAGCGCCGTGCCGACGAGTACCATCGCGGCCTCGTCGCGCAATCCTGGCATCGGGACCCGGACCTGCTGGACCGCCACGGTCGCGCGGGCGTCGGCCGTCGGCTTCTCGTTGGGCGGGGCGGCGGCGATCGGCGACGCGGCGAGCGCACAACCGGCAAACACCAGAGGCGCCAAATACTTACGCATGTCAAACCCTCTCACGCCAGCTGCAATATCAAGTTGAGTGCCAGCGAAAAGCGGCAGCGGGTTACCCAGATTTCTTCGGCAGGTTCCAAGGTGGGTTCTGTTGAGG
>JANOJK010001135.1:0-1625 GCA_031408165.1 Acidobacteriota bacterium
GGACACCCGGCTGAACCGCCGCGTCGCCCTGAAGATCCTGCCGCACCTCTTCGCCTCGGATCCCGACTACCGCGCGCGCTTCCAGCGCGAGGCGCAGGCGGTTGCCGCGTTGAACCACCCGGGCATCGTCACCATTCACTCGGTCGAGGAACACGATGGGCGGCTGTTCCTGACGATGGAGCTCGTGGATGGCGGGCCGCTCAGCGAGATCATCCCGAAAGGCGGTCTGCCACCGCAGAGTAGGTCTTAGGCTTTGGGCTTTAGGCTTTAGGCTTTGGGGGCTATAGGCTGTCAGGCTTAGGCTGACAACCGGGGCCAAAGCCATGTGCCCCAAAGCCCCTAAAGCCTAAAGCCTAAGGCCCAGCGCGCGCGCAACGCGCGCTAAGAGCCGCAGGAGCCGCCGAGCGACTGCACCGACCACGCATCCATCACGAGGACGTTGTCCGCCGGGTCGGGAAGCGAGCTCGTCCCCGAGGCCATCGTCCCGCCGCCGATGACGACGCGGCCGCCCTTGAACTTGACGCCGGGTTCCATCAGTGACGACTTGCGGATGAGCCCGGTGATTTCGACGCGGGTCTCGTGATTCTCCTTCACGATCTTCATCACGTCTTTCTTGCCGGCGATGCGGAAGCTGTGCCCGCGGACGATCGGTCCGCTGGCCGTGTCCTCCTGGCGCACGTCGGACGCCTTGAGCACGCGCCCCTTCAGGCATCCGGTGACCGTCACGAGGAGCGAGTCCTTCGGAACCTTGGGCCGCACCTCCTCCTGCTGAAAGGCGAGTGGCGCCGCGGCGAGGAGACAAGCGAACGCAAGTCTGATAACCATGGATCCAGATTACCCGATTCCGATTCCCGAATGGCCCGATTCCCGGATTCCCAAATTACCCGATTACCCAATCTCCTACTTGACCTTCCACTCCTGCACGCCGGCGGACACGTTCGGCTCCATCACCAGCTCGACGCGCAGCGCTGAGGTCATCACCGGCTTGAAGCGTACCGTGTTGTACGCGTCCTTCGTCACGCTGTAGTCGCCGGCCGCTTCGACTGGCTTCCATGCGTCGCCTTCTCTGTAAAGGAGGCGCCAGGTCTTCGGGACGCGCACGCCGCCGCGGCCGGTGTCGTCGAACCAATAGATTTGCGTCTCCGAAACCGTGGCCGACTTTGCGAACGCCATTTCGATCCACTCGCCCTGGCTGCACGGGCGCTGGCCTGACGGGGCTTGCCCGGCGCTCGGGGGGGCACTCTCGCGAGCGGCGGCGGGCGGCGGTGTCGCGGTGCAGCCGTTGCGCGGCCACCAGTCGAAGTACGAGGTCGAGTCGTTCGACGCCTGCGGATCCTCGCCGTCGATGATGTTCCTGATGTTCTTCGAGCTCTGCGAGTGCGTCAGGGCCGACGAGGTCGCGATCGTCGGATAGGGGGTCGGCTTCGCGGCGGCGTCCGTGCGCGCCAGCCACACGGCCATCTGGCCGCGGCCCCGGTTTGCCCACGTCGCGTAGGGAATCGCCACGAACGGCTGCTGCGCCTTCTGCACCCCGCCGCGCTCGTCGTACGACAGGCCGACGGCCTGCCCCCTGACGATCGTGACGCCGTTCAGGAGATCGGCGCGGAACTCCCTCGTCATCTCGC
>JANOJK010000944.1:0-2956 GCA_031408165.1 Acidobacteriota bacterium
TTCCGGACGAGCGCGGAGATGGCGTCGTACTGCGCGCCGGTGATGGCGCCGGCGCTCGTCCACCGTTCCAGGTCTTTCAGGATCTTCATCTCGACACCGGGTGGAACAAGGGCCAGAATTTACGACTGCCGGGCCGGGCCCGGGATGAGCTCCACGGCGCATGTTAACGCCTTAACCGCGCCGGCGTCCCCGGGCGTGGGTTCGCGACTGGGCGGCGGCTCAGAAGGATGCGATGACGCGCCGCTGAGAGAGCCCCGGAGAGCGGCAACAGATCTGCGGCGGCGTCGATCCGAGTAAAATCGCCGGGTGTTGCTCGCCGCAGGAATCATCCTGCTGCTCATCGGCCTGACCGCGCTCTACGTGGCCGCCGAGTTCGGGGCTGTCGGGATCCGCCGCAGCCGGCTGAGGCGCCTGTGCGAGGACGGCCATGCCACGGCCGCGAAGCTGCTGCCCATTGTCGAGAATCCGCAGCGGCTCACCAGCTACATCGCGGCCTCCCAGGTGGGAATCACCCTGTCGGGGATGGCGCTGGGGGCGTACGCGGAGGCCGTCATCACGCCCCAAGTGACACCGCTCCTGGGGCGGTGGCCGACACTCGGGCCGGACACCGCGGAGTCGCTCGCCAGTGCGGGCGTCCTGGTCTCGCTGACAATGGTGTCGGTCGTCTTCGGCGAGATGGTGCCCAAGACCGTTGCCCTCCGCTACCCGACCGAGACAGCGCTCGCCACGACGCGGCCGATGCTGTGGTCGGGGCGAATTTACGCGTGGTTCATCGTCATCCTCGATCGCAGCTCCAATCTGTTGCGCACCCTGCTCCGCGTCCCCCCCGCCACCCACCGCCACGTGCATTCGCCGGAGGAGATCGGCCTGCTGATCGCGGAAAGCCGCGACGGCGGCCTGCTCGAGCCGCAGGAGCAGGTGCGGCTCCACCGTGCCCTGCGCCTCGGGCTCCGCGACGCGCGGCAGCTCATGGTGCCGCGCCAGCGCCTCGCCGCTCTCGAAATCAAGACGCCGATGAGCGATGTCCTCCGCATGGTCGCGACGAGCGCGTACAGCAGGCTCCCGGTCTTCCGCGGCACGATCGAAGACATCGCCGGCATCCTGCACACCAAGGATGTCGTGACCCATTTCCTCGAACACGGCCGCGCGGGCGCCCTCGAGACCCTCGTCAAGCCGGTGCTCCGCGTGCCCGATACGATGGCGGCCGATCGCCTTCTTGCCTTCCTGCGCGAACGGCGCAGCCATCAGGCGCTGGTCGTGGACGCGGCGGGCGGCGTCGTCGGCATGATCACGCTCGAGGACGTGATCGGCGAGCTGCTGGGAAGCGTGCCCGACGAGTTCAAGACCCAGCGACTGCTGCCGCTCCGGCTGTCCGACGGGCGGGTGCGGCTCCCTGGCGAGCTGCCGCTCGAACGCGCCCGCGTCTGGGTCGAGGGCGCGTGGCCGGCCGGCGACATCACCGTCGGCGATTTCATCGTGCGCGAGAACGGCCGCATGCCGGAGCCCGGCGAGCGCCTGGAGATCCTGGAGCTGGCTGTCGAAGTCGAGAGCGTCGAGAACGGCCGCATCGCGTCCGTCATCGTGGCGCCTCCCCGTCCCGATGAGAACGACACCGGCGAGAAGGACGGAGCGCGCTGACATGGTGGGGCCCATTGTCATCATCGTCCTGCTGCTGCTGGTCAATGCGTTCTTCGTCGTGGCGGAGTTCGCGATCGTCGGCGTGCCCCGTTCGTCGATTGACGCGCGCGCGTCGCGGAAGGATCGCCTCGCCCGTCTGGTCCTGGGCGTCCTCGACGATCCCCGCCGGAAGGACCTCTACATCGCGACGGCGCAGATCGGCATCACGGTCGCGAGCCTCGGGCTCGGCATGTACGGCGAGCACGCGGTGGCCGACTGGATCCTGGAGGCGATCGGCCACTCCACGCCGGCGCAGTGGCTCGCGGCGCACGGGTTCGCCAGCATCGCCGCCATCTCGGTCCTGACCTACTTCCATATCGTCATCGGCGAGATGCTGCCGAAGTCGCTCGCCCTCCAGGCGCCCGAACGAATCGCGCTCTGGCTGACGCCGCCGATGCTGTGGATCCAGACGCTCATCTATCCCTTCGTGATCGTGCTCAACGGCATCGCGAACGCGATCCTGCGTCCGTTCGGCATCCATCACGACCACCACAACACCGATCACTACTACTCGGCCGAGGAGCTCCAGCTGATCGTCGAGGAGTCCGAGGAGAAGGGCGTCCTCCGCTCGGAGTCGGGCCAGGTCCTGCAGGAGCTCTTCGAGTTCGGCGAGCTGACGGCCGGCGAGGTGATGGTGCCACGCGTCCGCATCACCGGTCTTCCGATCGGCGCCGGGCCGGACGCTCTGCGCCGGATCCTCGGGACCATGCCCCGCACGCGTTATCCCGTCTACGACGGGGATCTCGATCACATCATCGGCACGTACCACATCAAGGATCTGCTGCGCATGCTGCTGAACGGGCAGCCGGTCACGGCGGCCGGCGCCAGGCCAGCGCCGATGGTCCCGGAAACGGCGCTCCTCGACGCGGTCCTCTCAACGATGCGGCGCGAGCGCGCGCAGTTCGCGGTGGTCATCGACGAGCACGGCGGCACGTCCGGCGTCGTGACGCTCGAAGACCTGTTCGAGGAAGTGGTCGGCGAGATCCACGACGGCCACGAACGGCCCTCGGGCCCCCAGCGCGACGCCGACGGGCGGCTGCGGGTTCCGGGGACGATGCGCCTCGACGAGGTCGGACAGCTTTTCGACCTGGACCTGGCGCACGAGGATGTGGACAGCGTCAGCGGGCTGGTCCTGACGCAGCTCGGCCGGACGCCCAGGGTCGGGGATACGGTCCGCTACGATCGCCTGGAGCTGGAAGTGACCGCCGTCAAGGGGCACGGCGTCGAGGAAGCCGCCGTCATCCTAAGTGGATCCGAGGACGACGAAGCGGGTTAGTGT
>JANOJK010001150.1:0-2141 GCA_031408165.1 Acidobacteriota bacterium
CCCGTGAGACGCTGCCAATCCGCTCGGAGTCCGGGTCGTTCCAGCCACCCACCTTGCCTTGCAGAAAGGGGGATGACTCCGTCTCGCAGCTCCAGTCGATCACGCCGTTCCTGAAGTTGACGGGCGCGCGCTGTTCCTCGCGCACGTAGACCTCGTCGTCACTCCAGAACCGGATCGTGGCGCGCACGTCGATCCCGTCATGCAGACCCGCCGCGAACGGTGCGGAACGAACGTCGCCCGGGTGCGCCTCGCTCGCGTGGCGCAGCGCGTACTCGACAAATGCCTCGTACTCGGCTTCGTCGGGTGGATAGACCTCCCAGTGGAATTCCTCTTCTGTGTCTGCGTCAGGCAGATTCGCGTATTCCGCGCCGAGGGCCGCGCGGGTGAGCTGTTCGAGATCCGGGGGAGCAAGCACTGGCCACGGCGGTGGAGACCACGGCTCTGCGGACAGCCGCTTTCCGCGAAACCAGAATCCCGCCTGCAGGACCTCTCGCCGCGGAGTAGCGGGCTTGACCTCAAACGTCAGCGGATCCAGTGCCCTGGTCCTTTTGCCGAGCGGTTGCTTCGTGGCCGCAGCGAACAGACGGGCGCCATATTGCGGACCGATGGTCGCGCTCGCGGCCAGGATCAGCTCGGACAACTGCGGCTGGTAACCGAGACGAGCGGCGGCTGCGAGGTTTCGCGCATACAGTCCGGTGCGCGCCAGGTCAATCGGCGTGGCCGATTCTGGCGGCTGGCCATCAACCGTCAGGGGCTGCGCCGCGCTTTCGTGCAACAGACGTCGCATCGCCTGGAACGGCTCGAACCGCAGAGGATCCCGCGCGAACTGCGCCAGTGCCGACGGATAAGTTCCGGTGAGCCCGAGCACTGCGGATGACGCCAGGCGCGAGCGCTCGAACCGCCGCGTGACGGCGTGGCGTACTCGTGGTGCCGTGAAGTCGCCCGACTGCAGCCGCTCGACGATGCGGGACCAGTGCGCGAGTCCGCCGACCCACAGCACCGTCTGGTGCTGCTCCATCAGTGCCGCGAGCGCCAGGGCCATGCCCGCCTCGCGTGCCAGATCGCTCGGCAGGATTGCTTCCCGCTCGTTCAGCGCATCCGCCGCGCCAAAGAACCCAACGGCTGGACTGGCGGCAAACTCCGGGCCGACCATCAGCGTCTTCGGCCGGACTTCCCCGTCTGTTGATACGTCGGGGTCGATGAGCGCGACAGGGATCTTCGCCCGCGTGGCCAGCCGATACGCCTCGAAGATGGAGTCGCCCGGCACGAAGGGCACGATGACGGTGCCACTCGACCCGCGCCGCCGCTGAAGCGCACCGACTGGCGACGGCCAGCACGTCGCCGCCCACTCGATTTCCGGGCGGAAGGCCTCTGGCAGTTCCAGGGCGACCGCGTCAGGCGGGTTGGAGGCGAACAGCTCGTGCGCCATCCGTCCGAACACCGGGTCGTAGTGATAGGACGGCAGCCCCGTCAGGTTGCGGAACCGTCGGGTGCCGGTGCCGTGTGCCGGTGTCATCGTGAGTAGATTAGCCAGCGGCCTTCTCCAGGATCTGCCCGGCAGCGCGCTTCAGCGGCGTGTCGACACCGGTGTTCTTCAGCTTCTGTGCATACTGGGCGAGCGAGAGCATGTCGCGTGTGCTGTCGTGCCGCCCCGCTTTCACGCGCTTCTTCAGCATCGCGAGCACGTCCCCGAGCAGCTTCTGCTCAACGGCCGGACACTTCAGCCGCAGGATGCGCTCCTGCACCTCCCATGGCGGAGCCGCGATGTCGACGCGCGGCTTGAGGCGGCTCCGGATGAACGGCGGCAGTTCGAAGACGCTCGCGTCCTGGTTCATGGTGACGCAGAGGCGGAAGTCCTCGTGCGCATGCACCTTCAGCGCCGCGACCGTGCTCTCGACGTAGCGGCGGTCGTCCATCAGCGGCGCGAGCGACGCCCAGGCGCGCTCCGGCATCCGGTTCCCCTCATCCAGGACGGCGACGCCGCCTCGGATCATCGCCGAGACGATGCTCGAGGCGTGGTAGTCGACGCGGCGATCCGGGGTCAGGACGGGAGTGACGACCAGGTCCTCCGGCCGCGTGTCCATCGTGCACTGGAACAGGTAGACGGGTCGCCCCAAACGGCGGGCTGCCGCACACGCCAG
>JANOJK010001170.1:0-3100 GCA_031408165.1 Acidobacteriota bacterium
TCTGTACGTGTCGTGCGCACGTTCCAGATAGCGTCCCAGTCGGCGTTCAACTGTCCACTCGCGACGAGGCCGTCCACGAGGGCCCCCGACGGATTGGTCGCGAAATAGAAAGCACTGCGCTGGTCCCGAAAGGTGTCGAGCAGGATCTCGACGCGGTCGTCGGAGGCCAGGCTGGAATCGCGCGCCATCTGCGTGCCGATGACCCGCTGCGGCTCGGAGTCATACGAGACGACGGCAACATAGAGGTAATCCCGGTCGCTCAGGAGCGTGACGTCGGTACGTTCCGTAGGGGGCCGGCCGGGCGCGGGCTGTCGTTGAATCAAATCACCGATCTTCGGAGCCACGCTCCAGATCGGCTCGTCCAGCACGCCATCGATGGTCATGGCGTCGGTTATGGCGGTCACGACGGCCGACCTCGGGCCTGTCGCCGCCGAAGTGGTCTGCGGGCAGGGGACGCCGCCCGCTGCCGGAATCGCCAGGCACAGAAAGAGGTATGCCGCGGCGAGCGGCGCGAAGCCCTTCATCGTGTGATGTACCGTGTCAGCGACGGCTGTCGCGAGTCACGAACTATTATCTCAATACCTGACGTCCACCGTCCTGGTTTGTCATCACGGGTGCCTTTGCTCGGCAGGGCCGGGTCCCGCCCGGGGCGGCGATTGGCCCTCAACGCGAGGCGACGAGCCGAAGTTCCCGCGGGCCGGATTGTTCGGGGGGGACGACCTCGCGAGTCGGCTTGTGCCGCCGCAGCGCGGCATCGATCGCCGTCGCGAGGTGAGGCGCCACGATCTGCACCAGTCGCCCGTGATCGGCCGTGAAACCGTCGGGGTCGGCCGTGTAGAGCGTGAGCACGGCGACGAGCGCGTCGCCCGCGATGAGCGGGACGCTGAGGCATCGCGACAGCGGCGTGGCCCCGTCCACGGGCGCGACGAGATCGAGCGTCGCGTCGGAGTTGAGGATCGGCTGGCGTCTCGCCGCCACCCATCCGGTCACCCGCTCGCCGACCGGGACCGACGTGGCGCGAAGCGCCGCCGCAGCCGGGCCGAACGCGTCGGCGACGACGAGCCGGTCGTTCAGGGTGTCGGGCAGGAACCACGCGCCCGTGGCTCCGGGCATCACGTCGGCCAGGAGCGCCGACCCCAGCGCCAGGACGTCGGTCACGCACGCCTCGCCGGCACCGGCGCGCGCCAGGCTCACAAACGCCAGCAGCTTGGTCGATGCCGCGCCGGCGGGGTCTGCCACCGGTCCGCGCGGCGCGTCGACTTCGTGGCGCGACTGGTGAATGCGCTGGAGCACTTCATGCCCCGCCACCACACCGCCCGGCGCCACCGGGATGCTCCGGTAGACCTCGATGAAGGCGTCGACCACGCGCGGATCGTACATGCGGCCGCTGCGCTCGCGAAGAATCTGCACCGCCGCCTCTTCCGTCATCCGGCCGCGATACGGCCGATCGGACGTGAGCGCATCGAAGCAATCGACGACGGAGAGAATGCGCGCGCCAATCGGAATCGCTTCGCCGGCAACACCTCGCGGGTAGCCGGTGCCGTCCCAGTTCTCGTGATGACAGTGGACGATCGGCACCACCGGATACGGGAAGTGCACGAGCGAGAGGATGTCCGCGCCCACGTCGACGTGGCGTTTCATCTTGTCGAACTCCGCCTCCGTCAGCTTGCCCGGCTTGTTGAGGATGTGTTCGGGCACCGCCAGCTTGCCGGTGTCGTGCAGGAGCGCGGCGGCTTCGATCGCCTTCAACTCGAGCGGGTCGGTGATGCCGAGCGCCCGCGCCAGGCCGATCGCGTAGGTCTGCACCCGGCGCACGTGGCTGTGCGTGACGTCGTCTTTCGCGTCGATCGCCATCGCGAGCGTCTCGACCGTGGACAGGTAGAGCCGGTCCATGTCGGACAGATGGCGGCCGGCGTCTTCCAGGCGACCGAACGACGATCGGAGCGTCAGGTGGAACACGACCATCAGCGGAACGATCACGACCATCGCGATCATGCTGGCCTGCTCGATGAGGAGGACGAGGCAGAACGCCAGGGACGCGGCCGCCAGGTAGTTGATCGAGAGGCCCTGGAAATGCCGCCGCCAGATCTGGATCGGAGACTGACGCGTGTCGAGGCCGACGACGATGGCCATCAGCCCCGAGTTCAGCACGAAGTAGGCGACCGCCATGGCGAGCAGCGGAAGGACCAGGCCTCCCATGGCCGGATCGGACTGTGACAGCGGCCCGATGCCGGCGGCCAGGAAGAAGACGTGCGAGCCGACCCACATCGACACGGCGAGCGTGGCCGTGTTGAACGCGATGCGCGACATGGGCATGCGCCGCCGAAGGCAGAACACGAAGATGCCCGACGCAATCGCGAGCGTGGCGGGGCCCGGACCGAACAACAACGCCGTCGCGATGAAGAACGTGTCTTCGTCGATCGCGATATTCACCGAGTCCGACGCGAAGTTCAGCCGGAACGATCGGGCCACCAGGCCGAGCCCGGCCAGCCCGAGCCAGTGGAGCGGGTGCGGCGTGCGCGCGGATTCGAACGCCGCGTGGACGAGCACGAACGCACCCGCCAGCACCACCGCCAGCAGGTACACGCGCAGCGCCTGCGCGGACGAGATGGCGCGCAGCCGCGGGAGGATCACCTCATCACCGCGCACCCGCGGACGTCAGGACGGCCGTGCCCCAGACAATGGAGTCGTCGTCCGACGTGCCCCAGACAATGGCGAAGAAGTCCTCCGACGTGCCCCAGACAATGGCCACTCCCTGCGGATTTTGTATCGGCGTGCCCCACGCGATCGACGGATTGGCCGTCCAGTCGGCCCGCGCACCGTACATCAGCGACTTCGGCAGCAGGGACGCGAGCGGATTCGTCAGACCGAGCAGGTTGAGGTCGCCGAACGTCAGGAGCGACGGGTTCGCAAACACGAAGGAGGCGTCGACTGCGGAGAGACCGCGCGTGCCGATGCCCGCTTCGAGACGGGCGGAAAGTGTGCCGATGTCCCAGAACGAGGCGCCGCTTCCGGTGGTCTGCGCGCCGCCCACGGTGGTCGTGACCCCCGACGTCATCAGATTGGTCGGGGTGATGACGTTGGTATCCAGCGTCACGGC
>JANOJK010001210.1:0-7133 GCA_031408165.1 Acidobacteriota bacterium
CCCTGGCGAAGGTGGTCACGAAAAACGGACGAACTGACCTGTAAGTGAGACACCCTCGAGGGCGGGAGGCCCGGCTTGCTCTGCCACTCGCCCGTCACGTGGCCATCACCACGGCCGCAGAGACCACGCGGGCCACAAAAACATACGCGATCCTCGTTATCTTTGTGAACTTCGTGATCTTTGTGCTTGAGCCGTGGGCCGTGGAACGCTCCGGGCCGGACGGTGGGCGCAGGACAGGGCTGGCACTCAACATGCTCAATCGGCGGCGGGAGGTAGATCGTGATGAGGAAACGAACGGTCAACGGTCGGGCACGCCTGGCGATGGCGCTGACGGTATTCGCCACCTTGTGTGCGCCGGCGGTGGCCGGCGCGCAGATCCGGCAGGTCGGCTCATCGTCCGACAGCAAACAGACCATCAATTTTACTATCGGCTATTTCGCTCTGAAGGGGCTCGACTCGCGCGTGGAAGACGATGTGCTCTTGAACGAACTGCAGAGCGCGCAGCCGCTGCTGTTCGAGGTGAAGGATTTCAACAGCGCGACCTTCGGGGCGGAGTACCTCGTCGGCATCGCCTCGCACTTCGAGGCCGGCGTCGGCGTGGGCTACTCGCAGCGCACGGTGCCGAGCGTGTACGAGCGGCTCACGCACCCGGATGACACCGAGATCGAGCAGGAGCTCAAGCTGCGCCAGATCCCGGTGGCGTTCACCGGCCGCTTCCTGTTCTTGCCGCGCGGCAGTTCCGTCGAGCCGTATGTCGGCGCGGGCATCGTGGCGATCCGGTATCGCTACAGCGAGGTCGGTGAATTCGTCGCGGACAACCGCGACATCTTTTCGGCGCGCTATCTCGCCGAGGGCACCGCTGTCGGACCGACCGTGCTCGCCGGGTTACGCGCGCCCGTCGGGAACTGGTCGGTCGGCGGGGAAGTCCGCTGGCAGAAAGCCGAGGCCAAGGGGCTCGCCGCCCAGGAATTCGTCGGCGACAAGTTCGATCTCGGCGGCTGGACGGCGAACTTTACTTTCGGGGTCAGGTTCTAAAAGGTTCTCGGGGTTCTCGGGGTTCTCGGGGTTCTCGGGGTTCTCAGGGTTCTTGGTGGTTCGATGGTCGACTTCGCGAGGTTCCGGCTTCGCGAACCGTAGAACCTTGAGAACCCTTTAGAACCTTGAGAACCCTTGAGAACCTTGAGAACCCTTTAGAACCTTGAGAACCGTCGATAAAGTGCGACGCCCCCTCCTTCCGCGACGCGCGCGAATCCCTTCAGAAAATTCGGGTTGTGCTGCGCCTGCCAGTGGAGCGCGTCGCCGCCTTCCGCCCTCTCTTCGATCGCGATCCATTCCACGAACGGGCGTGGATAGCGCGCGGCGTGAATCCACAACTCGCCGTTCCCCTCGTGCAGGAAATCCTTCACGCGGAACCCGCTGGCCGACAGGTCGTGCATGTAGTGGCCGAGCGAACCCATGCTCATGAGGATCGGTTGTCCGTTCCAGTTCGCGTCGAGGTAAGCGGTGACCGCGCGGCGCCCGGCGCCGTTGGCGGCGTCGCGTTGCGACTCGATCACCACGGGCGCGCGCGCGTCGAGCGGCGGCACCTGCCACGCGCCGAGCGCGACGATCGCGATGCCGGTAGCGGCCCGGACTCGCCGCGGCAGCAGCGCGACGCCCGCCCCCGTCAGCGCCGCGGCAGCAGCCACGAGCGGGACGTCGTAGCGCATCCGCAGCGGATGCCCCGCGAAGTACGCGTACAGCGGCAGCGCCGCGCACGCCGCCAGCGCGAGTACCAGCAGTAACCCGTAGCGCGCGTCTCCCTCACCGTCGCGTCCCGCTCCCTCACCATTCCTGTACCCTCCGCTATCCGCCTTCGCGCGACGCGCTTCGGCGGACTGCCGTAGCGTTTGCGGAGACTGGTCAGGCGGAAGATCCGACCTCTGCGGAACGAGGCACCTGCCCGCGATCCCAATCAGCGACGCGACCGCCACCCACGGCAGCACCGGTCCCATCAGCCGGACGAGCCCCTCCCACACCTGCGTCCACGCCAGCCACGGATGCCCCATCGCCGGATTCTCCGCGACGAAGAATCCGCTCGAGATGAACCACGCGCCGACGGTGATCTTGCTGTTCACCAGGAACGCCGCCAGCGCCCACAACGGCCACAGCGCGAGCCCCCGCACCGCGCGCCCCGCCGCCGCGATCGTCCACCCGCGCCGCACCAGGACGAGGAACGCCAGCACGATGGCCGCCCCGACAATGGGCCACGCTTCATAGCGGGTGAGCACCGCCGCGATGCAGGCGAGACCGGCGGCTCTGGAGGTTGGAGGCTGGAGGCTGGAGGCTGGAGGTTGGAGGCTGGAGGCTGGAAGCTGGAGGCCCGACGCCCACTCTCCAATCAGCGCCACGGCGAGGAACGTGGTGCCGAACAGCAACGGCTCGGTCATCGGCGTGCTCTGGAGGTAGAGCACGTCCGGATTGAGCATCAGCAGGGCGACCGCGACGGCGCCGCCCGCGACCGAGCCGGTCGAGCGGTGAATCAATCGTGCGATCGCCCACGCGGCCACGACCATCGAAAGGATCGAGATCGCGACGGCTGAGGCGCCGGTGCGATAGAGCGCGTCCACCTGCACGGGGAGGGCGTTCAGCAGGTGGGGCAGCGGCAGCCAGACCGCTCCGACCTGCTGCCAGCCCGGCATCAGGCTGTCGAAGACCCGGCGCGCGACGACGAGATGCGCGCGCGCGTCGTAGTGCGCCAGCGTGAGACCGAGACGGTGGTAGTGGACCGCCGCGACCAGGCCCCACGCGCCGACGGCGAGAGCACAAAGGCCACCAGGAGACAACGACCACGATGAGCTCCTTGCGATCCCTGAGATCTTCGTGGTCTTCGTGATCATCGTGGTTGGGCCGTGGGCCGTCCGGCGCACTTAGTCTACACTTCGGGTCGATGAAGACTTTCGTCAACTGGATCCAGGGTGTAGCCCTCGCGTGGGGCGGCCCTGGTCTCCTCGTGATTGGGTTCCTCGATTCCTCCTTCCTGTCGCTCCCCGAGGTGAACGACCTCCTGATCATCTTCATGGTCACGCGGCACAAGCACCGGCTGCTCTATTACTCGCTCATGGCGACGATCGGATCGGTGCTGGGCTGCCTCGCGTTGTACTTCGTGGCCCGGAAAGGGGGGGAGACGTTCCTGCGCAAGCGCTTCAAGGCGAGCCACGTCGAGCGCGGCCTCAACCTGTACCGGAAGTACGGCTTGCTCGTGGTCATCGTCCCGGCGCTGCTGCCACCGCCGGCGCCGTTCAAGATTTTCGTGCTGCTGGCGGGCGTCGCGGCGGTGCCGGTCTGGCAGTTCGCCGCCGCGGTCTTCACCGCCCGTTTCATCCGGTATTTCGGCGAGGGGTTGCTGGCGGTCTACTACGGGGACGCGGCGATGGAATTCGTGAAGGCGCACACCAAGGAGGCCGGGCTCGGCCTGGCGGCGTTGGCCCTCGTCGGCGGCCTGGCGTGGATTGCCTGGAACAAGCGAAAGCGCGTATAATCAAGCGTTTACAGCTACATGGGTCCAGAGATTTCCATCGTCGTTCCGATGCGGAACGAGTCCCCGAACGTCGAGGGCTTCTACCGCGACCTGACCGCGAGCCTGAACGGGTTCGGGCGCTCGTACGAGGTCATCGCGATCGATGACGGCAGCCGCGACGACACGTTCGATCTCCTGTCGGCCATCCAGGCGAAGGACCCGCGCGTCCGCGTGATCCGGTTCCGGCGCAACTTCGGGCAGACGGCCGCCTTTGCGGCCGGCTTCAAGCACGCCCGCGGCCGCTACATCGTCACGCTCGACGGCGACAACCAGAACGATCCCGCCGACATCCCGGGCATGATCCTGATGCTCGAGCAGCACGATCTCGACATCGTGTGCGGCTGGCGCAAGGATCGGAAGGACGCGTTCATCAACCGGCGCCTGCCGTCGACGATCGCCAACGCGATCATCTCGTTCTCCACCGGCGTGAGGCTGCACGACTACGGGTGCTCGCTGAAGGTGTTCCGAGCCGAGGTGGTGCAGTCGATGCGATTGTATGGCGAGATGCACCGGTTCCTGCCGGCGATCGCGAACGAGTTCGGTGTGGAGATCGGCGAGAAGGTCGTCAACCATCGCGCGCGAACCGCCGGCACATCGCACTACGGGATCACGCGCACCTTCCGGGTGGTCCTCGACCTCATGACGGTGAAGTTCCTGAGCAGCTACTCGACCCGGCCGCTCCAGATGTTCGGCTCGATCGGGATCGCGATGGGGGGCGCCGGCCTGCTGATTTGCGCGTGGATCACCTATCAGCGCTTTTTCGGCTACCAGTCCGCCAACCGGCCGCTGCTGATCGTCGGCGGGATCATGGCGCTCGGCGGCATCATCCTGATCATGAACGGCCTGCTGGCCGAGATGCTGTCGCGCACGTATCACGAGTCGCAGGACAAACCGACCTACGTCATCCGTGAGATTCGCGAAGCGCAGCCCGAGCGGCCGCGCGTGGTGGGAGCCTGAGGGATGCGCCGGATCGTCGCCGGAAGCCTCGCCTGTATCGCGGCCGTGTTCATCACAGCCTGCGGGTCCGGCCCCGGACCGACACCGAATCCCGGCGGCGGAACGCCGCCCCCGGTCATCAACACCCCGCCGCAGATCAAGTCCATCAGCGCGTCCGAGGCGGCCCGCGTGGAAGTCGGCACGCCGGTGACGCTGACGGCGGTGGTCGAGGATGCCGAAACCGCGGCGGGCAATCTCACGTACACGTGGACGGCCGACACCGGCACGTTCTCCGGGACGGGGAACATCGTGACGTGGGTCGCGGGCGAGGATGCCAGGACGCCGGCCGACGTCATCCTCACGCTGACCGTGACCGAGCGTTACACCAGCGCCGGCGCCCCGGCGGAGAACAAGGTGACCAGCACGACGAACGTGCACCTGAATAATTCGAAGAAGGAACTTGCCGAACTGTCGCTGCGGTTCCTGAGTGACTTCGCGAACTCGTCCGTGCCGCCAGAAAAGTGCGTCTCGGAATTCTCCGACTCGTGCAGTGGCAAGAAGGACGAGTTCAACGACATCGCCGACAATCGGCATGATTTCCTGATCGTCGCGTCAACGCTCCGTCCCACGGGCGTGGAACTGGCGCCCAACCGGCTGACCGCGAAGGTCCACACGTTCTGTTCGTTCACATCACGGGTGATCACGCGCGATCCACGCAGCGAGGGGTGCCTGACCGCCCCGGGGGCCTGTCCGTTCGACGCGGTCCAGAGCGTCGAAGGGGACTGCTGGACCACAAACGTCTACGAGAGTGGCCGGTGGTGGCTGTGCGAGAGCCGCTTCAGCGGCAAAGCGCTCACTGCGCTGCAGCGAGCTTTCTTCGGGATCCGTCGCTTTGAAATTCCGTGACATCGCTGCGCTCGTCTCGCTCGCGGTGGTGATCGCCTCTGACTTCCGCCTTCCGCCTTCGCCCGAAGTGCTCCGGCGGACCGCCGAAGCCTTGGCGGACGCTGGTCTGGCGGAAGGACACCTGAGAGTCTCCGGCACACGCTTCGTCAAACCGGACGGCTCCGTCTTCGACTGGCGCGGCATCACCGCCTTCCGCCTGCTCGAGTTCGTCGCCCACGGCAGGGAAGCGGAAGCCGACGCGTACCTCAAATGGGCGGCCTCCATGAAGTTGACCGTGGTGCGGGTCTTCGCGATGGCCGACGGCATTTTCCAGCTGCCGCCCGCGGACGGCGAGAAGGCGCTGCCGCGGCTGCTGGAGATGGCGCAACGCCACCGGCTCCACGTCGAGGTCGTGGCGCTGGCGGACACGACCGTCATCAAGGTGGACATCCCGAAATTCGTCGAGGCGGTCGGCGCCATTTGCGCACGTTACCCGAACGCGCTGCTCGAACTGGCGAACGAGCCCGGTCATGCGACGCAGTCGGCATCGGTCCACGATCCGGTTTACCTGCAGTCGCTGCTGAAGCTGATCCCCAAGAAGGTCCCGACGGCGCTCGGGTCGGTCGAGTACGACGACCGGTTCGCCGCAGGCCACTACGTGACGTGGCACGCGCCGCGCACGAGCGACTGGCCGCGTGAGATCGCGAAAGGGGCGGCGCTCGTTGCGAAGTTCAAGAAGCCGGTGATCAACGACGAACCCATCGGCGCCGCGGACGCGGCCGTGCCGGGGAGGCGCGACAACAGTCCGGAACGCTTCCGGCAGGCCGCCGTCGCCTCGCGAACGACCGGACTGGGGGCCACGTTTCACTACGACGGCGGTCTGCAGGGAATGCCGCTGACGAGGACCGAACAGGCCTGCCTCGACGCGTGGCTGGCGGGTCTCATGGAGATTCCGCCTGGCCGTTAGCCCGAGGGGCAGCGGGCCTTCGCCAGTCGCTGTCATCGTCTCGATCGCAGCCGCGTGTGTCCTGTTCCTCCGCTCGACGCCGGACGCCTGGCCGTATGGGGAATTCACCTCGTGCGCCGACGTTTTTACCTGGCGTTTCCGATCGTTCGCGAGAGCGGACAGGACTCGCCGGAAAATCTGGCGCCGCTAAAACTGAGCCTCGTGCCAGAGTTTAAAGGCTCTTCCAGCGAAGCGTGGGCCGATCACCTGGCCCGAGCCAACCATCACGTCATTGAACAAGTCCCGACTGGCCGAGACCACCACGCCGGCCAGCACGAGATCATCCTCTGGTGCGATCTTGAACCGCAGGCGAAAGCGTCCTTCGCTGTCGATCGTCCCGGGCTGCTGCGGGTCAGTGGTTCCGCGGCGATCGTCGTCGTCGTCGAAAATCGTCCCTGTGACCACCGCTTCGGATTGGGTGAGATTGACCGAGAAGTACGGCTGACTATAGAAACCCTCACCGATGACGAGCCTGTATCGCCCGTTGAGGCTGGTGCGCTGAAAGGGCACTGTTGCTTGCGTCGCTGCTCCTCGTGCGTCGGTCGCCGTAAGGAGGAGAGAGGAACCACAGTTCCGATCGCCTTTGTCGGCTTTGAACGAGAGATTGGCGATACCGTTCTCGAGGGTCGCCGGACTGTCTTTTCCGAAGGAGCACCCGGTGACTGCGAGCACGATCGGGTCGCCGTCCGGGTCGCGCACTTCAATACCGGCCGTGAAAATGGTCACCGCCTCGATCCCAAGCGCCGG
>JANOJK010000097.1:0-4097 GCA_031408165.1 Acidobacteriota bacterium
GGCAGGCCGAGATCGATTCCGGGCCCCGCCTCGAACCCTTCGTCGCCCTCGCCGTTGGCGTCGAGTACGGCCGTGATCGCGATGATGCGCGACCGCTCCCATCCCATGCGCGCCGCCGCTGCCTCGACGGCGATCTCCGCCGCGCGGATGTCCGGGCGGGACGCGAGCGCGTCCTTGAGCATCGCGGCCGCCGCCGACGGCGTGTCCGCGCAGGCGCTGGCGGCGGCGGGCGCGGGGACCAGCGCCACCGTCTTCGTCTCGAGCGCCAGCCCGAGCCGCCCCCGCAGGGCGTTCTCCCGACTCTGCACGTCGAACACCGCGCGCGTCGCGTCCTGCCGCGCCCGCGCGGCGTCGATCGCGGCGGTGCGCGCTTCCAACTCGCTGATGTCGCCGGCGCGCAGCCGCGACTCCGTGATTTTCCGGATCTCCTCGAGCTGCGTCGCCGAGGCTCCCGCCAGTAGCGCGCGGTCCCGTGCGAGCGCCAGCTCGACGAAGCCGATCTTGACGTCCGCCACGAGGTTCAGTCCGTACTGCTCGAGTCCGGTGGCGACGCGGTCGAGCGCCAGGTTCGCCGCCGCCACCCGTCGCGGCCGTTCCCACAGCACCTCGATGGGAAACCGGAGGGTCGCTTCGAGCTGTTTCGGTCCCAGCGGAAAAAGGACCGACAGGACCGGATTGCGCAGGAGCCCGGCCTCGAGCAAATCCGCGCGGGCGAAGCCGAGGTCGGTCAACTGCAGGCGGAAGTCCGGATTGTTCCAGAGCGCAACCGCGACCGCCTCGTCCTCGGTCAGTCCGTCCTCGAGCGTGATCCCGGGAGGGATGGCCGTGCCAATGCCGCCGTCGGTGCGCGCCGGCACGCCGATCGACGCCGCCACACCGGACACCGGCGGTGTGGGTCGCGCGGTCGCACAGCCTGTCGTCAGGAGCAGGATCGCCGACAGCGTGATGGGGCGCAGGTGCATAAGTCTGCCGGACCGGATCCGAATGGCCGCGAGCCACGCGGCAGGGACCAACTAGTACACGGGTGAACGGCGGCGTGCAAGCCGCGGAGCTTATTTCCTCCTGCGTCCGGTTCTACCGGATTGCGCGTTCAAGAAAGTGGATTGCGGACACGCCTCGCGTTGCGACGCGCGCGCCGCATAGCAGGGTTCGCGCGCAACGATCACACTCCACAGTCGTTCGTCACATCGTCGCAGGTGTTCGTCCCTCACGTATCGCGTGCACGCGTCCGGCCGCTCGGACGCGCCACATCGGCACTCGCCTTGCTCCTCCTTCTCTCGCGACCGATGCGCCGATTCGTATCGCCGCCACTGGAGGTCAGGACCGATGAGATACTGGGTGCTTGCAGCCATCCTGTGCGTCGCCGCCACGGCGAATGCGCAGGTGTTCACCGGGCGGATCGACGTCACGGTTCAGGACAGTACGGGGGCCGTACTCCCCGGCGTGACGGTCGAGGTCTCCGGTCCGCAGAAACAGAGCGCGATCACCGACGCGCAGGGGCAGGTGCATCTGTTGAATCTGCCTGCCGGCACCTACGCGGTGAAGGCGTCCCTCCAGGGCTTCGCCGATTACTTGAACCGGGCCGTCCCGGTTTCGGCCGGCACCGAAGTCCCGCTGCGGGTCACCCTCGGGGTGCAGGGCGTCACCGAGCAGGTGCAGGTCTCGGGCAACTCGCCCATTCTCGAGCCGAAGCGACAGGCGATTTCGACCAACATCACCAACCAGGAGCTGCAGAACATCCCGAGCGCGCGCGATCCCTGGGTGGTCCTCCAGACCGTGCCCGGCGTCATCGTCGATCGCGTGAACGTCGGCGGATCGGAATCGGGGCAGCAGTCGAACTATGTCGCCAAGGGGGCCACGACCGGCGATAACACGTGGTACATGGACGGCATCCCCATCACCGACATGAGCGCCCTCGGCTCGTCGCCGAGCTACTACGACTTCGACATGTTCCAGGAGATGCAGGTCACGACCGGCGGCACCGACGCGCGGCAGGCGACACCGGGCGTGCAGATGAACTTCGTGCTGAAGTCCGGCACCAACACGCCGCACGGCTCCGCGCGCACCTACTACGAGAACAAAGACCTGCAGGGCGACAACCTGCCGGCCGATCTCGTCGAGGCGCTCGGCGGCGTGAGCGGCAAGGGGAACCGCCTGACCAAGTACGCCGACTACGGCGGCGAGCTCGGCGGCCCGATCGTCCGCGACCGGCTCTGGGCCTGGGGCTCGTACGGCCGCACCGACGTCAACACGCAGACGCTCGACGGCTTCCCCGACAAGACGACGCTCGAGGACATCGGTGCCAAGCTGCAGGCGGCGCTGACCTCCGCATGGCGCGGCAACTTCACGTTCTTCGCCGGCAACAAGAAGAAGGACGGCCGCGGCGCCGGCCCGTTCAATCCGCCCGAAACGACGTTCATCCAGGACGGTCCGTCGAGGATGTACAAGGGGGAGGTGAACGGCACCCTCGGCAGCTCGCTGTTCCTCACCGCGCGCGGCGCGCACGTCAACGGACCGTTCACGCTGACGCCCAAGGGCGGCTTCGACAACGGCCAGGTCTTCATCGACGCCGACGGCGTCTATCACAACAGCAACGTGTTCAGCGGCAACGACCGCCCGCAAATCGTGTTCAACGGCGACGGCAACTGGTTCCGGGGCAAGCACGAGGTGCGGTTCGGAGCGTCGGCGCGCCACTATACCGACGATCAGATCACGCGGTATCCGGGCGGCTTCCTCGACATCCAGCTCGACGCCGCCGGCACCACGCTCGCGATTCCGATCCGGCCGTACCGCCAGGTCAACCGGGCGATGTACACGTCACTGTACGCCGGCGACACGCTGTCCCTCGATCGTCTGACGCTGAACGCGTCGCTGCGCTTCGATCGCGCGACGAGCTCTGTCGACGCGATCACCGTCGAAGCCCACCCGGTCGTCCCCGCCGTCCTGCCGGGCGTCAGCGCGCCGGCGATCAAGAACGCCGTGGTGTGGAACACGGTGTCGCCGCGCGCGGGCCTGGCCTACGCGATCGGCGCGGACCGCAAGACCGTCGCGCGCGCCAGCTACTCGGCGTTCGCCAGCCAGCTGGCCGCGCCCGTGGCCGGCAACATCTCGTCGGCCAGCTACGCGTACGCGTACTACCTGGCCGTGGACGCGAACCGCAACTTCAACATCGAGCCGACCGAGCTGCGGTCGCTCCTGTTCACGAAGAACATCATCACGTCGGACCCGTCGAAGGCCGTCAACCAGATTGCCTCCGACTACAGCGCGCCGCGGACCCATGAGGTCGTCGCCGGCGTGGACCGCGAGCTCTTCGCCAACTTCGCGGTGTCGGCCAACTACACCTGGCGCCGGTACGTGAACCAGTTGTGGAACGAAGCGCCGCCGATCGGCGCGACCTCCGCGGACTACGTGGAAGACGGCCGCCTCACCGGCAACCTGCCGGACGGCACCCCCTACGACGTCCCGTACTATGCCCTGAGTGAAAACGCCGCGCCCGAGGGGGCAGGCACGCTGACGGCCAACCGCGAGGGATATCACCGCACCTTCAACGGCCTCGAGCTGGCCGCGACCAAGCGGCTCTCGCACCGCTGGATGGGACGGTTCGGGTACTCGTGGAACCGGGCCCGCGAGTACTTCGACGACCCGTCGAAATCCATCGTCGATCCGACGCCGATCACGGCGGACCCTCGCGTCGACCGCGGCCTGGTGACGGTGCCGACGGCGGGCAGCGGCAAGTCGCAGATCTACCTGACGCTGCCGACTTACCAGTTCACGGCGAACGGGTTCTATCAGGGCCCGTGGGGCGTGAACTTCGGCGGGAACTTCCTGATCCGCCAGGGCTACACGCAGATGTTCTATGCGCGGCAGGTGTCGACCAGCGATCCCGTGTATTCCACGAAGGACATCCTCGTGGCCGCCGGGAACATCGGCAAGTACCGCCTGCCGAACGTGAAGTCGCTCGACGCGCGCGTCGAGAAGCTGTTTACCCTGAAGCGCGCCCAGGTCGCCGTCGACGTGGACGTCTTCAACCTGCTGAACAGCGGCACCGTCCTCGGGCGGGTCTACGACACCACCTCCACGAAGTTCAACCAGGTGGC
>JANOJK010000158.1:0-5343 GCA_031408165.1 Acidobacteriota bacterium
GGCAGCGGAAACCGGCCGTCCTCGTCGATCCCGGCCGCCGCCGGCGCCAGCCGCTCCGAGGCAAACGCCTCGACCTCCTGCCGAAAGGCCGCCTGCTCGTCCGTCAGCTCCAGGAACATTTCTTACTATTGAACCATTTACGGCCGCCCGCCGTCACGCCACCGACGACTCGCACGACCTGAGCGCATGGAACGTCACGCCCCCGTACGATGGCTGGATCGAGGACGCGAAGACCGGCAGGACGGCGTGGGAGATAACCGATCGCGTGACCGAACCCGGCGGCGGCGCCGCCACGAACCGCCGCCGCGTCACGGCACGATCGCGCTCCCCGCCGGTGAAGACCTGCTGCGGTACCAGACCGACGGGTCGCAGGCGTTCGGCTCGTGGAATGCCGGCGCGCCCGGCGAGCCCGACATGTGGGGGGTTACCGTTGACCGCGTCCGCCAGGGATCGGCCGCTGCTGCAACGACGACACGGCCGCGAGCGCGGGAAAATCGCGATCGTTGTGCAGCACGACCAGGCCGTGCCGGATGGCGCAGGCGGCAATCAGGCAATCCACCCCTGACCGGACGGTGACGCCAGCCCGGCGTGCACGGCGATAGAGATCGACCGCCTCCCCGAACACCTCCGCGCGGAGCGGTGACTCGACCATCGGCAGCGCCAGCATCGCGTCCCTGCCCGCCCGGAAGGCGTCTTCCGCCGTGAACCCCTGCAACACCTCCTGCACGACCGGCAGGCAGGTCACGATCTCATCGAAGTCCACGACCGACTCGATCGCGAGGCGCGCGGGACGCCTGAAGACTTCGATCCACGCGGACGTGTCAACGAGCACCACGGCTCGGGCCCTTCGCGTACGGCGCCCGGTCTTCCCGCACGACGCCCAGATTGCCTTCCCACGCGCCGCTCCCGGCGAGATCCAGGATCCGCCGCGCTTTCGCCCGCCGTACGAAGTCTTCCATCGCCCGCTCCACGGCGCGCGAGTACGTGCGCTCGCCGCTCAGCTGCAGGGTCTCTTCCAACAGTGGCCCGTTGAGCACAAGATTTGTGCGTTTCATGTGTATAGCGTGCCACATTTGACTCGAGACGGCAAGCCATGGCGAGCGCCGGTTTTGCGATTTGCCTTACGAAACTGCCGGCGGCGCCGGCCCGAAAGCCCCGAAGGCCTGCAGATCCCGCGGCACGGGATCGGCAGGCCATGGGGTATGCCTCGCCTCCTCGTTGCCGCCGCCATCCTCCTTGCGACCAGCGTGCCCGTCAGCGGGGCGGACGACTGGCGCGTCGCCTACAAGCGCGGCAACTTTGCCGACGCCGCGGCGCTGCTGCAGCGCATCGTCTTCGAGCCGCCGCAGGGTGCGGCCGGTGTGGACGCCGGCGCCCTCGCGCAGCTCGGGCTGCTGTACGCGGAGGGCAAAGGGGTCGCGCGCGACGGCGTCCTCGGCTGCGGGCTCCTCACCGAACACGCGAGCGCCACGTCGAGGGACCGGCGGGCGACCGGGACAGCCAGGCGCGCGGCGCTGGCGCTGGCCCTCCGTCACTGCGCGGCGCTCGGCGGTGGAGATCGGGCGGCGGCGTCCGCCGTCCTGTCCTGTCCCCGCATCGGCCTGCAGCGGGGCGCGGTCATCCCACTGGAGCCCGGCTGGTCGATCCAGTTCAACGATCGCAGCGCGATGGTCAGGCGGGACGGAGAGCTGCGGGAGCAGCCCCTCGCCGGCGACCTGCTGTGCCGCGCGCAGGTGGTGCTCGTGCGGCACTCGGCGCTCGACGCGCCCAACGGCCGGTCGCCGCTGACCCGCCACGTCCTCGAGCTCGTGACGCTGCGGTCCGGATGGCACGCGGGCGCGATCTCGCGCGAGTTCGTGTGGCAGCTTTACGAGGTCCGCGGCCTCGACCTCGATCTCGCGGCCGTGCAGCGGTGGCAGGAGCCGGGTTCCGCATGGCCCGCGGCCGCGCTGCCCGAGCCGCTGGCCCGCGGCGTCCGCTTCACCGTGCGAGGCGCCGGCATCGACTACGAGATCCCCGACGACCCGCCGCGTCGAAGCACCGTCGCCGTGCGGGACGCGAAGCGCTGAGGTCGCCGCACGGCGAACCGTTAACGCTTCACTCTTGACCGTTCGAAGATCGGCCGCAACCTTGCGGCGGTGGCGGGAAGGGTTTCGGGCAGGACGCGGGTCTGGCCGACGACCGTCATGAAGTTGGTATCGCCCTCCCACCGGGGCACCACGTGCACGTGCACGTGATCGAGCACGCCGGCGCCGGCCGGCTTCCCCAGGTTGATCCCCATGTTCATGCCGTGCGGGGCGTACGCCTCCGTCAGCGCCGTCTCGGCGCGCGCGGTCAGTTCCATCAGCTCGCCCCGCTCCTCCGGGGTCGCGGAGGCGAGCGACGCGACGTGGCGATTGGGGATCACCATCAGGTGACCGTTGTTATACGGGAAGAGATTGAGGATGACGAAGCAGGTCGTGCCGCGATGGACAATCAGCGGCTCCGCTTCCGCGTCGGCAAGGGCGTGACAGAAAACACAGCCCCCCGGACTGGCCCCACCCGTGATGTAGGCCAGCCTCCAGGGGCTCCAGAGGTGTTCCATGGTGAATGCTGAATGCTGAATGCTGAATGCTGAATGCTGAATGCTGTACTTCAGCATTCAACATTCAACATTCAACATTGCTGCCTAGACCCCGGCGAGGTCGGGCCCTGCGATGGCCGGAGGGACCGCTGGCGTCGGCACTTCCGGTTCGCGGTTGATGAGCTCTTTCAGCTCCTTGCCGGGCTTGAAGTAGGGCACCTTCTTCGGCGGCACGTCCACCTTGTCGCCCGTCTTGGGATTGCGCCCCTTACGCGGTTCCCGGCGCCGCAGCCGGAAACTGCCGAATCCGCGCAGCTCGATCTTCTCGCCGCGGTGCAGCGCGTCGATGATGCTCTTGAAGACCGTGTCGACGATGACTTCCGAATGCTTCTTCGTCAGGTCCGAAACCCGCGAGACTTCCTCGACGAGCTCCGCTTTCGTCATGCTGCCGGTGTTCATGGCTCGCTCCCTTTGGTCGCTCCGTGTCAGCTGCCAGCTCCCAGCTTCCAGTTTCCAGCCAGTAGCTACAAGCTGCCGGCTGGAAGCCGGAAGCTGGCCGCTGGAAGCGTTACTGCTGGTGCTTGAAATGATCCCCGAGGGTCGTTTCCGGGCGTCCGGTCGACTCCGTGTACGCCTCCCAGTCGGCGCGGAACTCCTCGCTCTTCAGCGCGCGGATGCTGAGGCCGATCTTCCGCTCGGTCGGGATGAGCTTGATGACCTTCATCTGGTAGCTCTCGCCCACCTGCAGATCGAGCTTTCCGTCCTTGCCCTTCTGGGTCGAGTCGTCGAACTCCGAGACGTGAATCAGTCCTTCGATCCCCTCCGCCAGCTCGACGAACGCGCCGAAGTTCGTCATGCGCACGATCTTGCCGTCGAGCGTGTCGCCGACGTGGTGCTGCTGGAAGAACTCGTCCCAGATATCGGTCTGCAGCTGCTTGAGCCCCAGCGACAGGCGCTGGTTCTCCGCATCGATGTTGAGCACCATCGCCTCGACGGTGTCCCCTTTCTTCAAGGCCTCCGACGGGTGCTTCAGGCGCTTGCTCCACGACATGTCCGAGATGTGGATCAGGCCGTCGATGCCCTCCTCGACCTCGACGAACGCGCCGAACTCGGTCAGGTTGCGGACCTTGCCGGTGATGTTCGTGCCGATCGGGTACTTCTCCGCGAGCTCGTGCCAGGGGTTGCTCTCGACCTGCTTGAGGCCGAGCGAAATCCGCCGCGCCCCCGGGTCGACGCCGAGCACCATCGTCTCGACGCTGTCGCCGACGTTGAGGATCTTCGAGGGGTGCTTGACGCGCTTGCTCCACGACATCTCGCTGACGTGGATCAGCCCCTCGACGCCCGGCTCGAGCTCGACGAACGCGCCGTAGTCGGTCAGGCTGACGACCTTGCCCGAGAGGCGCGCGCCCACCGGGTAGCGCTCGATGACGTTCGACCAGGGATCGTTCATGAGCTGCTTGTGGCCGAGCGAGACACGCTCGGTCGCCGGGTCGTACTTCAGCACGATGACGTCGATTTCCTGGTTGACGGTGAACAGCTCCGACGGGTGCGTCACGCGGCCCCACGACATGTCGGTGATGTGAAGGAGCCCGTCGATGCCCCCCAGATCGATGAATGCCCCGTAGTCGGTGATGTTCTTGACGACCCCGCGGAGGACCTTGCCCTCGGCGAGGGTGTCGAGCGTGTGCTTCTTCTTCTCGGCGTTCTCCTCTTCGAGAAGCACCTTCCGCGACAGCACGATGTTGCCGCGCTTCTTGTTGACCTTGATGACGCGCATCCGCAGCTCCTGGCCGCGCAGCGCGTCGAGGTTGCGCACGGGGCGCACGTCGATCTGCGAGCCGGGGAGGAACGCGCGGACGCCGATGTCCACCGCGAGGCCGCCCTTGATGCGCTCGATGACGCGGCCGATGACGACCTTGCGCTCGGCATAGGCCTTCTCGACTTCGTCCCAGATCTTCATCTTCTCGGCTTTTTCACGCGAGAGCACCACGTAACCTTCGCGGTCCTCGGTGCGCTCGAGCAGCACGTCGACGATGTCGCCGGGCTGCACGGTGATCTGGCCGGTCTCGTCCACGAACTCGTCCACGGGGATAATCCCCTCGGACTTGTAGCCCACGTCGACGATGACTTCCGACGCGGTGACTTTCAGGACGGTGCCCTTCACGACCTCGCCTTCCGCGATGTTGCGGAAGCTGTTATCGTAAAGGTCGAGGAGGGCTGCGTATTCCTGGTCGTCGACGTTGTCGCCGTCCATGCGGGCGAAAACGGTCGTCTTCTCGGCGGTTCCGGTTGCGCCACCTCCTCTGGTCGGGTTGCTCTTCGGATCGTCTGCTTGCGTCATGCTCTGCGGGTCCTCTCTGCACGTGCTTGCCGGGATCTCAGCTCCGGCGGGCTGTGATGTGCCACTCGCTCGAGTTGCGATAAGCAGTAGATTATCCATCACTTACGGCCGCTCGGTCAAGCGCGGTGGAACACGCGCTGCCGGCGGGGACCGCCGCGGAATGACCGCCGCGGGCCACGCGGAAGACACGGAAAGGGAGTCACGGATGGCCAGGAAACCGGTGCGAAAGGCAAAGACGCAGAAGAAAAAGACCGCCAGGCGGGCTACCCCCAGGACCGCCAAGAGGGCGTCTGCCCCAACACGGCGTTCCGCGGCCGCCAAGGCCAAACGCCCGAGCGCCCGGAAGAGCCGGCCCAAGGCCAGAAAGGCGACCCCTGCCCGCTCCAAACCGAAGGCCACGGCCAGGGTCGCGCCCCGAAAGGGAGCAGCGGCGCGCCGC
>JANOJK010000206.1:0-2663 GCA_031408165.1 Acidobacteriota bacterium
GTCATCTCCATCGTCACCGGGGTGCCGGTGCCGTGGACGGTCTGCGTGCTCGGCGCCGCCATGATCGTCTACACGGTCCGCGGCGGCTCCGCGGCGGTCATCTGGACCGACGTCGTGCAGATGTTCATCTACATCGCCGGCGCGCTGGTGGTGTTCGTCGCGCTGCTCAACCAGATTCCCGGCGGATGGAGCGAGGTCGTGCGCCTGGGAACGGCGGCGGGGAAGTTCACGGTGCTGGACTTCTCATTCGATCCCTCGAGGATCTACACCTTCTGGGCGGGCCTCGCCGGCGGCATCGCGCTGACGCTTGCCACGCACGGCACCGACCAGTTCCTCGTGCAGCGGCTGCTGTCGGCGGAGTCGCCGAAGGGGGCCGCGCGCGGGCTGGTGCTGAGCGGTTTCATCGTGTTCGCGCAGTTCACCCTGTTCCTGCTGATCGGCGCCATGCTGTTCGCCTACCACCAGCATTTCCCGCTGACGGCGGCGCTCCCGCGCAACGACGCCATCCTGCCGCGCTTCATCGTGGATCACCTGCCGCACGGCCTCATCGGCTTCATCATCGCGGCGATTGTGGCGGCGGCGCTTTCGCCGTCGATCAACGCGATGGCGGCCACCACGGTCAACGATTTCTACCTGCGCTGGGTGAAGGTGCCGCCCGGCGAGACGCGGCTCCTCCAGATCTCGAAGCGGCTGACGATCTTCTGGGGCATCGTCCAGCTCTTCGTTGCGCTCGGCGCGCAGTGGCTGGACCAATCCGTGCTCGACGCGGGCCTGTCGGTGCTCTCGCTGACCACCGGCCCGGTGCTCGGCGCGTTCCTCGTAGGCGTGGCGACGCGGCGCGTCGGGGCGGCCGCGATGATCGGCGGGATGGCTATCGGCGGCGTCGTACTGGCAGGGGTGGCGATGATCGGCGGCATCGGTGGGATCAGGCTGGTCACGCCCTGGCCGATCCAGTCCATCGCCTGGACGTGGTACGCGCTGATCGGCGCGAGTGTGACCGGCCTGAGCGCGCTCGCGCTCAGCCTCGTGCTGCCGGCCGCACCGGCCCGGCCCGCTACTGCGTGATAAGGTGTCCGGACGTCGTGAAGGGAATCATTATGAAAACGATCAAAGCGGGAATCATCGGAACGGGTTTCATCGGCCCCGCGCACGTCGAAGCGGCGCGGCGGCTGGGTTTCGTGGACATGATCGCGCTGTGCGAGGCCAACGACGATCTGGCGCGCACCAAAGCCGCCGCCCTGATGATTCCGAAGGCGTACGGCAGCGTGGATGCGCTGCTTGCCGACAAGGAGATCGAGGTCGTGCACAACTGCACGCCCAACCACGTGCATTTTGCCATCAGCAAGAAAATCATGGCCGCGGGCAAGCACGTGATTTCCGAGAAGCCGCTGGCCATGACCACGAAAGAGTCGAAGGAACTGGTCGCACTCGCGGCCAGGTCCGGCGTGGTGAACGCCATCGATTTCAACTACCGCTACTACCGCTACTACCCGCTCGTCCAGGAAGCCAGGGCCAGGGTGGAGTCGGGCCAGTTCGGCGACCTCTTTCACGCCACCGGCTCCTACACCCAGGACTGGCTCTACCTCGCCACCGACTGGAACTGGCGGCTCGTCCCCGAGTACAGCGGCGAATCGCGCGCTGTGGCCGATATCGGCTCACACTGGTGCGATTGCATCCAGTTCATCACCGGCCTCAAGATCGCGAAGGTGTGCGCCGACTTCGCCACGATTCACAAGAACCGCATGAAGCCGAAGCAGGAGGTCGAGACCTACTCCGGCAAGATGCTCGAACCGTCGGATTACGAAGCCGTGCCGATCAACACCGAGGATTACGCCAGCGTCCTGCTCGAATTCAGCAACGGCGCGCACGGCTCGTTCACCGTGTCGCAGTGTTTCGCCGGCCGGAAGAACCGGTTGTTCTACGAGTTGTCCGGCTCGAAGTGTTCGATGGTCTGGAACCAGGAACGGCCCAACGAGATGTGGATCGGTTACCGCGAAAAGCCCAACGAGGTGCTGATCAAGGATCCGTCCCTGCTGAGTCCTCGCGCGCGAGCCTACGCGCACTACCCCGGCGGTCATCCGGAAGCGTACCCTGACGGCCTCAAGAACTTCCTGATCCGCGTCTACTCCTACATTGCCGGCGCGAGTACGGAGGTGGACTTCAGCACGTTTCAGGACGGCCACGATGAGTTGGCGATCTGCGAAGCCGTGCTGACAAGCGCCCGCTCGAAGGCGTGGCAGTCCGTCGCGTACTGAGGCGATCGGAAACAGTCAGACGCTTTACGACGGCACGCACTTGTCGATCCACGCCGCGAAGGACTGCAGGAACGTCTGCAGGAACGCGCGTGTGTCGTCGCTCGTGAGCGCGCCGTGGTCGTCGAACATCTTGGCGGCGTTCGAGATATACGCTTCCGGCTGCGGCATCGCCGGCATGTCGAGGAAGACGAGCGACTGCCGGAGGTGGTGGTTGGCGCCGAAGGCGCCGAGCGCGCCCGGCGTCACGCTGACGATGGCGGCGGGCTTCTTCGCGAACGCGCTCTTCCCGTACGGCCGTGAGCCGACGTCGATCGCGTTCTTCAGGACCCCCGGGACCGACCGGTTGTACTCCGGTGTGACAAACAGCACGGCCTCCGCCCGGCGGACGCGGTCGCGGAAACGCGCCCA
>JANOJK010000268.1:0-2582 GCA_031408165.1 Acidobacteriota bacterium
GCTGGCACGGCCGGCGCGGTAGAACGCGCTGCTCCAGGTTCATGGCTTCGAGGCGGTGCCGGCGCGCGGCGGTGCCGGGGCGGCCCTGCGCGAACCGCGCGAGATGCCAGACGTCGACGAACACCCGTCCACGGTCTCGCCCATGCTCCAGGGCCAGTGCGAAGCTGCGCTCGATGTCCTCGAGATCGGGCGCGCCAAACCATCCGCCGGCGGCCAGGCTTTCGATCGCGCCATTGCCCGGCCGCGTGGGCACCAGCGACACGACCGAGGCGCCGCAGGAGAAGGCGGCGTCCACCGAACGCAGCAGCCATGCCTCCTGCTCGGGGGAGGGAATAAACGGCGGCGAGATGAGCAGAAAGACACGCAGCGCCACTCCGCGATCGCCGAGCGCACCGGCGGCCTTCGCGAAGCCTTCCAGCGTGAACCGCTTGTTCAGCCGATCGAGCGCGGCCGGATGCGCTGTCTCCAGGCCCATGGCGACTTCGAGCTGCGGCCATGGGGCCTCGGGTCCCCGATGGCGGTCGAGCGCCGCGAGCCACCGATCCACACGCGGGCCCACGAGCGCGGGGTGTGATTCGACGATCACGCGCGACAGTCCGGTGAGCGCCACCGCCACGCTGTCGTAGTCGGCCTCCGGGACCGCGCGCGGGTCGAAAAAGCTGCCCGCGTTATAGAGTTTCATGCCGGTGACGGGCGTCGGCAGATCGCGCACGGCCGTTCGCGCCGCGGCCACCTGCGCGGGAATGGCGCCCCGCGGCGTGTCGCCCTCGGTGGTGTAGGTCCACAAATCGCACATCGCGCACCGCCACGGGCATTCGCGTCCCGTGAGCAGCACGGTCGCCATGCGCGCGCGGCCGCCGTGCGCTGTCCGCTCGTCCTCGACGATGAGACCCTGGTGGCGCCAGGGGTCGCGTCGAGGCCGGGGACCCCGCCGTTCGAGCACGAAGAGATCGCGCGCGGCGGCGGTGGCAGGATAGAGCCCGTGATCAGGCATACATGCGCTCGAAGGCGTGGCGGTAGTCGCGCTCCGACTGGCCGAGACGCTGGCGCATTGCATCGATGGATGTGGTGCCGTGCTGGAACCGCCGCTTCGGGAAGACCGCCATGTCGAGGCCCGTCACGGCCTTGACCCCCCGTCGCACGATCTCCCCCTTGAGTGCATAGAGGGTCGGCACGTCGTAGCGGGTCAGGTCCGCGAACGGAATCCCTTCGGCGACATCGATGACGTCCGGCCGTGTGTACGGACTGAAACCGGCAAACCCGTACTGCCTCGCGGGCGCGTAGGTTCGCACGTAGCTCCGGCTCAGGCCGCCGCTGTACGTCAACGAGTGCTTGATGCGGCCGACGCCCCAGCCCTCCTGGTAGAGCATCATGTTGTCCACGACACTGCGGATGGAGAGCTCCGGATTCTCCTCGATCGGGTAGTCCTTGAGGTTCTCGTCGCCGCCGTCCCCGTCGGCGAGATGCTGCCACTCCGGGTAACGTTCACGGATGCCCCTGCAGAGCAGCAGGCCCATCGCGGCGCACTCGACGTCGAGCGATTTGTAGTCTTCGAGCACCCGCAGGGTCTGCTCGACATCGAGATCGTCCGCGCGCCCCCCGATCTCCTCGAGAAAGATGGACAATCCCGCGGCGGCGAGAAATGCACGAGCCTGCTCCACATCGGGCCCGTTCCCGAGATCCAGCACGAACGCCTTGAGCCTCGCCGGCGACATGCCGAGCCGCAGCATCGTGTGGTAGGTCAGGAGAAGCACGGACCCGCTGTCGATACCGCCAGAGAAACTGACGCCGATTGGCGCCGTGCTCCCGTCGTGCCGGTCGATCCCGAGCAGCCACTTCGCGATTTCGTCCGACAGCGCGCCGATGTAGCGCCGCCCGATCTCGTCCAGGTCCGGCGGAAGCGTCCCGCGGATCGGCGTGAAGAAGCGCGTGTAGGTCGGGTCCGGGTCGGGACACCCGACCAGCGCGAGCTCGACGATGTAGTGCGCGGGCACCATGCGCGTGTAGCTCGGGTGAAACTGGCTGCCGAAACCGACCTCCTCCAGCGCCCGCTGAAGCGTGTCGATCCGGTCCGCCACGAACAGCGCCGGCCCCTCGTGCCGCTTCGCGAGGAAGTACCGCATCGGGCGATCCAGCGAACGGGCCATCCGGACCGTGATGCCGTCCACCGTCACGAGCGCGAAGGACCCGTCGATGGCGCGGACGGCCGCCGGATCGCCGCCGAGCACCCGGCGGCGGGCTTCGTCCTCCTCGACGTTGTGAAACCGGTTCAGCCGTGGGTCGAGCAGATCGACCAGTCGATCGACGGGACGAGGCACCATGGCGGTCATTGTAGGCCACGCGACGGCAGCGCTGGCCACACGTCTGTCGCAGGACCTCGTCGTGCGGCGGCCGGCTCGACGGCCTCTTCCCGGCGGCGCTCGCGTGGAGACACCCCGTGTCGAAAGCGCCGGCAGGTGCGACCGGCCAGGGCGGTCGCCGAGCAGAGTCCGAGCTCGCGGTCGGGAGCGGCCGCCTCGCCTGACGTCGGCATCAGAACGTCACGCGCGCCCCAAGTTGCAGGGCGCGCGGGCCGCCGGACC
>JANOJK010000319.1:0-3698 GCA_031408165.1 Acidobacteriota bacterium
AGCTCCTCCACCGCGTACTCCCCCCACGCTTTCGGCGAGCGGACGAAGAGCGCGTCCGCGTCGCGGCCGATCACGCGGACGAAGAGCTGCTCCTCGCTGCCGGTCCGCTGCTCGAGCTCCACCGCCCGCTGCAGCGCCCGCAGGCCCCCCAGTTCGTAGCGCGAGGCGTATTCCCGGAGCGTGGCCCGGATGATGTCGTGGTCGCGCTGCGCGAGCGACGACGACAGGAGCGCATACGTGGTGCCGACGAGCGCGACGGTGCTGAGGATGAAAACGACCCCGTACCACACCGACAGGCGCAGCCCCAGCGTCCGCCGCATCGTGCTCATGACGAGGTCCGCAGCACGTAGCCGACGCCACGCACGGTGTGCAGGAGCTTCGCCGGGAACGGCTTGTCGATCCGATCGCGCAGCCGCGACACGAGCACGTCGACGACGTTCGTGCTCGGATCGAAGTTGTAGCCCCAGACATGGGACAGGATCGAGGTCTTCGACACCACCCGGCCGGCGTTCCGCATCAGGTATTCGAGCAGCGCGAACTCGCGCGGGCGAAGCTCGATCGCTTGCGGTCCCCGCTGGACTCTTCGCGTGAGGAGGTCGAGCGTGAGGTCCGCGACCGACAGCCGGGTCGGCTCGGCGGCGCCCGTCGCGCGGCGGATCAGCGCCTGCACGCGCGCGAGCAGCTCGGCAAAGGCGAACGGCTTGGTCAGGTAGTCGTCTCCGCCGGCCTGCAGGCCGCGCACCCGATCGTCCACCGATCGCTTCGCGCTGAGGATGAGCACCGGCATCCGGGCGCCCCGCGCGCGCAGCGTGTCGATGAGCGCCAGCCCGTCCATCCGGGGCAGCATGACGTCTACGATCGCGGCGTCGTAGGTCGCCGCCAGCGCCTTCTCGAGCCCGATCGCGCCGTCGGGCGCGCGATCGACCGCGAACCCGGCCTCGCGAAGGCCTTTCTCGACGAAATCCCCAATCGTCGCGTCGTCCTCGACCAGCAACACCCGCACGATGGAAGTTTACAGTCAACAGTTCACGGTTAACCGATCAGGGGTCTGCAGTTAACCGTTTGCGTAGCCACGCCGCCAGCGCCGGGCATTCAGCATTCCGCATTCAGCATTCAGCATTCAACGTTCACAGTTCATATTGAATGTTGAAGCCAACCAACTTCAGCATCCCTCCGTCTAACCGGCAACTATGTGCACTGCGGGTATACTCAGCCTGTGACTGACGAAGCCGACGCCCTGCTGCCCCTCCCCGCCGCGGCGTTTCACATCCTCGTGGCGCTGGCCGACGAGGACCGCCATGGCTACGCGATCATGCAGGACGTGACCGCGCGCACGGGCGGCGCGCTGAAACTGAGCGCAGGGACGATGTATCGATCGATTCAGCGGATGCTCGAACAGGGTCTCGTCGCGGAAATCAGCGCGCGGCCGGCGCCAGAGCTGGACGACGAGCGGCGGCGGTATTACCGCATCACGGCGTTTGGCCGCACGGTGGCGCGGGCCGAAGCGCGCCGGCTCGCGCAGATGCTGAAGCTCGCGCGGGCCAGCGGCTTCGCGCCCGGCAAGGCCTGATGCGCGCCTACCGTGCCCTCCTGCGCTTCTATCCCGCGTCGTTCCGCGCCGAGTACGGCGAGGAAATGGCCGCGATCTTCCGGCGCCGCCTGCGCGACGCGGCGGGCGCGGCGCGCGTGGCGCTCTGGTTCACCGTCTTCTGGGAGGTCGTCATGAATGCGCTCGCCGTCCACTGGGACATCCTCATGCAGGACCTGCGCTACACCGCGCGCACGCTCGGCCGCGCGCGCGGCTTCGCGCTGACCGCCATCCTCAGCCTCGCGCTCGGCATCGGCGCGAACACCGCCGCCATCTCGTTGACCGATTTCGGGCTGTTCCGCCCACTGTCCTTCCCCCATGCGGACCGGCTGGTCACGCTCTGGCAGAGCCAGGGAGGCTACGGGCGGATGGAGCTGTCGCCGCTCAATTATCACGACTGGAAGGCCGCGGCGACCTCGTTCGAGCGCCTCGGCACCTACACCAACGTCTCCGCAAATCTCGTGGGCAGCGGCGAGCCGGAACGTCTGCGCGGCGTCGCCGTCAGCGCGGACCTTTTTCCCGTCCTCGGTGTCCCCGCCGCCATTGGCCGGACGTTCGGCGGCGGCGAAGACATCCCGGTCCGCGACAACGGCGTCGACGGCCCGGAACCAGGAGTGGTCATCGGCGATCCGCTGTGGCGTCGCGTGTTCGGGGCGGACCCGGGCGTCGTCGGCCGCAGAATCAGGCTCAACGACGATTCGTACACGGTGATCGGCGTGATGCCCCCCACCTTCAGCTTTCCGAACCGGCGGGCCGCGTTCTGGATTCCTCTCGTCATCAACAAAGGGGACTATGAGGATCGCCAGAACAACTACCTGTACGGCGTGGGCCGCCTGAAGCCCGGGGCGACGGTCGAATCGGCGCGGACGGAGATGACGCTCGTCGCGGCACGCAGCCAGCGTGAGTTCCCGGCCGACAACGCGAACACGACCGCCAGGGTGAACAGCTTCCGCGAGGAGCTCTCGCAGCAGTCGCGGACGATGGTCCTCGCGCTCAGCGGCGCGGCGCTGTGCGTGCTCCTCATCGTGTGCGCCAACCTCGCCAACCTGCTGCTCGCGCGCGCGCTGGGGCGGCGCCAGGAACTGGCGGTCCGCTCGGCGATGGGCGCCGGGCGCGAACGCCTGATCCGTCAGCTCGCGACGGAAAGCATCGTCCTCGCGTCGCTCGGCGGTGCGCTCGGCGTCCTTCTCGCGGTCGCCGTCATCCCGATGCTGTACCGGCTCGTGCCGGCCAACCTGCCGACCGCAACGGCACCGGGAATCGACCTGCGGGTGCTGGCGTTCGCCGGGGTCCTGACGCTCGTGACCGCCCTCGCCTTCGGGCTCGCCCCCATGCTGAACATGTCGCGCTCGGGTTCGGATGCCGACGTTCGCGGCCTGCGCGAAGGCGCGCGGGCGATCGGCCCTTCGACAAGGCTCAGGGCAGGCGGCGTGGCACTGGATCTCCGCGGCGCGCTGGTCGTCGCGGAAGTGATCGCTTCGGTCGTGCTGCTCGTCACGACCGGCCTGCTCATACGCGCGCTGTGGACCATCCAGTCCACCAGCCCGGGCTTCCGCGCCGAGAGCGTGCTCACGCTGCGGACCGACCTGCCGTTCCCGAAGTACGCGCCGACGGCGCGGCGCGCCGATTTCTACACGCGCGTCGCCGAACAGGTCCGCGCGGTGCCAGGCGTGACGAGCACGAGCTTCATCAGCTTCCTGCCGATGGTGATGGGCGGGGGCATCTGGCCGGTCGGCCTGCCGGGAGAGCCGCTCGAACGCACGCCCGGCCACACCGCCAGCATGCGATTCGTCACACCCGCGTTCTTCAAGACCCTGGACGTCCCGATCCGATCGGGCCGCGATGTCAGCGAGGCCGACACGATGACCACTCAGATGGTCGCGGTCGTGAGCGAATCGTTCGTCGCGCGGTACTGGCCGGGGAAGGATGCGATCGGCGGCACGTTCAAGCTCGCCAACAGCGACCGCACCATTGTCGGCATCGCCGCCGACATCCGGGTGCGCGGTCTCGAACGGACCAGCGAGCCGCAGGTCTACCTGCCGTACAAGCAGCAGCCCGACAACTCGTTCATCTTCTACGTTCCCAAGGACCTGGTCATCCGCGCGTCCAC
>JANOJK010000329.1:0-2130 GCA_031408165.1 Acidobacteriota bacterium
GCATCGCCGTCGAGGTCCTGCCAGCTGCGGAGAATCAGCGTGCCGCGCCCGTTCGCCGCGAGCATCGCCTGCTCCGCGTTGATGATCAGGTTGAGCAGCACCTGCTGGAACTGGTGGGGATCGGCGAAGGCGTGCGGCAGACCCGCTGCGAGCGCTTCGATGATGCTGATGTTCGACAGCGTCTGTTCGTAGGACCTCAACGCCAGCGTGTCCCGGACGATCTGGTTCACGTCCACCATCGCGCGCGTCGTGTCGCGCTAGCGCGCGAACGTGAGCAGGTTGCGGACGATCTTCGCGGCGCGCTCCGACTCGCTCAGGATCGTTTCGAGCCCGCGCCTGGTCTGCTCGTCGACCGACCGCTGCGACAGGCGTTCGGCCCACGTGAGGATCGTCGCGAGCGGGTTGTTCAACTCGTGCGCCACGCCGGAAATGGTCTGGCCGAGCGCCGCGAGCTTCTCCGCCTGCAGCAGCTGATGGTAGAGGTCGCGCGCCTGGTCCTCGAGGCGCTTGCGCTCGCTGACGTCGCGCATCAATGCCTCGATGTGGACGGCCCCCTCCGCGAGCGGCTCGGCGTGCGCGGTGACCTCCACCCAGATGGCCACGCGATCGGCGCGGCGCAGGCGCAGCAGGTAGTCGGTAACGGCGCCGTCGCGCTGCAGCCGGGCGATGAACCCCTCGCGCGCCTGCGGATCGAGGAAGCGGTCGGCCTCGAACGGCCGCACGTCTTCCTCGGGCGTGTCCGCCGCGAAACCGAACATCAGCTTCAGGTGGGGATTGGCGGCCGCCGTCCGGGACCGCGGCCCCTCGATGGCGCCGATGTAGACACCCTCGTGGACCGCTTCGAACAGCCTCGCGAACGCTTCGACGTTCGCGGACAGCTCCGTGCTCATTGTTGCTCGGCGCAATCTTAGCACCGATAATTGGGCATCATGTTCGCCCCGGATCTCTTGAAGGACCAGGTCGCCGTCATTACCGGTGGAGGCACCGGGATCGGCCTCGCGATCGCGACACGCCTCGGTTCGCTCGGCGCGCGGATCGCGATCGCGAGCCGTGACTCCCGGCACCTCAAAGACGGGTGCGGCGCCTTGCGCGAGGCGGGAATCGACGCCCTCGCCGTCCAACTCGACGTGCGGAAGACCGAACAGGTCGACGAGATGGTCGAGCGCACCGTCAAGCATTTCGGCAGCCTCGACATCCTCGTCAATAACGCCGCTGGCAACTTCATCTGCCGCGCGGAGGATCTCTCTCCGAACGGCTGGAACAGCGTCATCGGCATCGTGCTCAACGGGACGTTCTACTGCTCCCGCGCGGTCGGCCGCTACATGATCGCGCGCAAGCGCGGCGGGTCGATCGTGTCGATCCTCGCCAACTACGTCTGGACCGGCAGCCCGGGGACCATCCACTCCGCCGCGGCGAAGGCCGGGGTCATGTCGATGACGCAGACCCTCGCCGTGGAGTGGGCCTCGCACGGCATCCGCGTCAATGCCGTCGCGCCCGGACCCGTCGAGTCGGCGGGGGCCGCCAGGCAGCTGTGGAGCACCCCTGAGGCCGTCGAGCGCATCACGAGCATGGTGCCGCTTCACCGCTGGGGCACCCCGGCCGAAGTCGCCGACGCCGTGGCCTTCCTCGCGGCACCACAGTCGGGATTCATTACAGGAGAGATTCTGACGGTAGACGGAGGCGCGCGGCTGAACAGTGGAACGTTCGGGTTCGTTCAACCAAAGCCGCGATGACACCGACCTCGGCCCGGGAGCGGCGCTTCGCGTGGATCGCCTGGGTTGCCGTTTGCGTAATCTGGGGTACGACCTACCTGGGGATCCGGATCAGCCTGGAGACGATGCCGCCCATGCTCATGGCGGGGCTGCGGTGGACGTTGGCGGGCGGGCTGCTTGCCGCCTACATGGCCACGCGAGGCGAGCACCTGCCCCGGCCCTCGGGCTGGCGGGACGCCGTCATTCTCGGCTTCCTGATGCTCGTCCTCGGCAACGGCGGCGTCGTCTGGGCGGAGATGTACGTGCCGAGCGGCCTCACTGCCGTCGTGGTCGCCGCGTCACCCTTCTGGATGGCGGGGGTCGAAGCCTTTCGCAAGGATGGAGAGCGCCTGACCGGCCGCACGGCCGCCGGGTTCGT